>NZ_JBSFUW010000012.1:0-217135 GCF_053591995.1 Streptomyces sp. NPDC002835
AGGAACGGACGCTTCCTTTGTACTCACCCTCAGGTCTCCCTGTGGGCTTTCCTCCGGGCGCTTCCCTTCGGTCTTGCGTTTCCGACTCTATCAGACTCTTTCGTGTCCGATTCCCGGCCGACGGGGTTCTGCTTTGCCTTTCAGGATTCCGCTTTCGCGTTTCCCTTTCCGGCGGCTCCGACTTTATCAGAGATTCTGAGTCGGAATTCCCCGCCCCCTCCGGGCATCACGACGCACACATGAGTGTGCGGGGTTCCCGTTCGGGCGGAGACGTAAACGTACTGGAGCGGGGCGCCCCGATGCAAATCGGGGGCCCCGCTCCGGTGTTGGCACTGCCTGAGCAGCGCCCGAGCAGCTTCGAGCAGTGCCCGAGCCGCGTCAGACCTCGACCACGACCGGCAGGATCATCGGACGCCGGCGGTAGGTGTCGGAGACCCACTTGCCCACCGTGCGACGGACCAACTGCTGCAACTGGTGCGGCTCGGCGACCCCGTCGGAGGCCGACCTGGCGATCGCGTCCTCGATCTTCGGCATGACCGCCGAGAACGCCGCGTCGTCGATGCCGGACCCCCTCGCATGGATGTTGGGTCCGCCGACGACCTTGCCCGTCGTGCTGTCGACGACGAGGAAGACGGAGATGATGCCCTCTTCCCCGAGGATGCGGCGGTCCTTGAGCGCGGGTTCCGTGACGTCACCGACGGACAGGCCGTCGACGTACACATAACCCGCCTGGACCTTGCCGACGATCCTGGCCTTGCCGTCGACGAGGTCGACGACGACGCCGTCCTCCGCGATGACGATGCGGTCCTTGGGGACGCCCGTCAAAGCGCCGAGCTCCGCGTTGGCGCGCAGATGGCGCCATTCGCCGTGCACCGGCATCAGGTTCTTCGGCTTGCAGATGTTGTAGAAGTACAGCAGCTCGCCGGCCGACGCGTGCCCGGAGACGTGCACCTTGGCGTTGCCCTTGTGGACGACGTTCGCGCCCCAGCGGGTCAGGCCGTTGATCACGCGGTAGACCGCGTTCTCGTTGCCCGGGATGAGGGACGAGGCCAGGATCACCGTGTCGCCCTGGACGATCCGGATCTGGTGGTCGCGGTTGGCCATCCGGGAGAGGGCGGCCATCGGCTCGCCCTGGGAACCGGTGCAGACCAGCACGACCTGGTGGTCGGGCAGGTCGTCGAGGGTCTTGACGTCGACGACGAGTCCGGCCGGAACCCGCAGGTACCCCAGGTCACGGGCGATGCCCATGTTGCGGACCATCGAACGCCCGACGAAGGCGACGCGCCTTCCGTACTCGTGCGCGGCGTCCAGGATCTGCTGGATGCGGTGGACGTGGCTGGCGAAGCTGGCCACGATGATGCGCTTCTGCGCGTTGGCGAAGACCGTGCGCAGCACGTTGGAGATGTCGCGCTCCGGCGGCACGAACCCGGGGACCTCGGCGTTCGTCGAGTCCGAGAGCAGCAGATCGATGCCCTCCTCGCTCAGCCGCGCGAAGGCGTGCAGGTCGGTGAGGCGCCCGTCCAGCGGCAGCTGGTCCATCTTGAAGTCACCGGTGTGCACCGCCAGGCCCGCGGGCGTGCGGATGGCGACGGCCAGCGCGTCGGGGATGGAGTGGTTGACCGCGATGAACTCGCAGTCGAACGGACCGATGCGCTCGCGATGGCCCTCGGTCACTTCGAGGGTGTACGGGCGGATGCGGTGCTCCTGGAGCTTGGCCTCGATCAGGGCGAGGGTCAGCTTGGAGCCGATCAGCGGGATGTCCGGCTTCAGGCGGAGCAGGAAGGGGACGCCGCCGATGTGGTCCTCGTGGCCGTGCGTGAGCACGATGCCGTCGATGTCGTCGAGGCGGTCCCTGATGGTGGTGAAGTCCGGCAGGATCAGGTCGATGCCGGGCTGCTCCTCCTCGGGGAAGAGGACTCCGCAGTCGACGATGAGCAGTCGGCCGTCGTACTCGAAGACGGTCATGTTCCGGCCGATCTCACCGAGACCGCCGAGCGGGGTGACGCGCAGGCCGCCCGTCGCCAGCTGGGGCGGGGCGCCGAGTTCAGGATGCGGATGACTCAAAAGACTCTCCTCACCATGTACGCCTCCGGCCATGGGGCACGTGGCGTACATGACATTCATGCCACTTGCTGTTGTCTTGTCCGGCCGGGTCCGTCGGCCGACCGCTGAGGGTCGGCCGGTGTCGCGTCGGCCGGTCTTCGCCTATTCAGTTGTGAAGTCTGGTCAGAGCTGGACGCCGCCGGCCGCCAGGTCGAGCTTCAGCTGCGCGGTCTCCTCGGGGGAGAGCTCGACGAGGGGCAGCCGCAGCGGGCCGGCGGGCAGCCCCTGGAGGGTCAGCGCCGCCTTGGTGGTGATGACGCCCTGCGTGCGGAACATGCCGGTGAACACCGGGAGCAGCTTCTGGTGGATCTCCGTGGCCTTCTGGACGTCTCCGCCCCGGTACGCGTCCAGCAGTGCGCGCAGCTCGGGGGTGACGACGTGGCCCACGACGGAGACGAACCCGCAGGCGCCGACGGAGAGCAGCGGCAGGTTGAGCATGTCGTCGCCGGAGTACCAGGCGAGACCGCTGCGGGCGATGGCCCAGCTGGCGCGGCCCAGGTCGCCCTTGGCGTCCTTGTTGGCGACGACCCGCGGGTGGTCGGCCAGCCGGACGATCGTCTCGGTGTCGATGGGCACACCGCTGCGGCCGGGGATGTCGTAGAGCATCACGGGCAGCTCGGTCGCGTCGGCGATGGCCGTGAAGTGACGGAGCAGGCCCTCCTGCGGGGGCTTGTTGTAGTACGGGGTCACCGCGAGCAGGCCGTGCGCGCCGGCGCGCTCGGCGGCGCGGGCGAGCTCGATGCTGTGGCGGGTGTCGTTGGTGCCGATTCCGGCGACCACGTGGGCCCGGTCTCCGACCGCTTCCAGGACCGCCCGTACGAGCTGGTCTTTCTCCGCGTCGCTGGTGGTGGGCGACTCGCCGGTGGTGCCGTTGACGATCAGGCCGTCGTTGCCTGCGTCCACCAGATGGGCGGCCAGCTGCTGGGCGCCCGCGACGTCAAGTGCGCCGTCCGCCGTGAAAGGCGTGACCATGGCGGTGAGGACCCGCCCGAAGGGGGTCTGCGGAGTGGAGATCGGAGCCATGGGTAACACGCTACTCGCTGCTCAGCGCCGGATGTCCCCTCGGGGGACGTGACGTACGACGTGGCATGCGGAGCCCGGCACTGCCTGCTCGGGGGTTCAAGCAGTGCCGGGTCCGTTTGATCAGCCTAGATGAACTTCTCGAAACGCCGCAATACGGACACTTCACCGCGCCCGCCGTACATCTGTGCCCTACGAGGCCAGGCGCGCCTGCACCCTATGGGGCGATTCGTCCGTTGGCGTTGAACGCGGCGTACGTGAGCGGCATGAGCTTCGCCCAGTGCTGCTCCATCTGCTCGCCGACCATCTCGATCTCACGTTGTGGGAAGGACGGGACCTTCGCCAGCTCGTGCTGGGTGCGCAGCCCGAGGAAGTGCATCAGCGACCGGGCGTTGCACGTGGCGTACATCGAGGAGTACATGCCGACGGGGAGGACGGCCCGGGCCACCTCGCGGGCGACGCCCGCCTCGAGCATCGCGAGGTACTGCTCGTACGAACGGCGGTACGAGTCCTCCATGGCCTCGGTCACCACCTGGTGCTGCTTCGGGTCGCCCTGGACGAATTCGTACTTGCCGGGACGCCCCTGCTGCACGAGCTTCCGGTCCTCGCCCGGAACGTAGAAGACGGGATCGAGCTGCCGGTAACGGCCGGACTCCTCGTTGTACGACCAGCCCACCCGGTGCCGCATGAACTCGCGGAAGACGAAGATCGGGGCGCTGATGAAGAAGGTCATCGAGTTGTGCTCGAAGGGGCTGCCGTGGCGGTCCCGCATCAGGTAGTTGATGAGCCCCTTGGAGCGCTCGGGGTCCTTCGAGAGCTCGTCGAGGGACTGCTCGCCCGCGGTCGAGACACGAGCCGCCCACAGGACGTCCGAGTCGCTCGCAGTGTGCTTCACCAGTTCGACGGTGACGTCGCTGCGGAACTTCGGTTTGTCAGTCTGGGGTGTGTCGGTCACCGACGGGTCCTTCCAATGGCTGCGCTCCGGGCGGCGACCACTCTAGACCAGATTCCGCGGCGCTCTTTGCGCGGAAATGGCACCAACCAGCGGCTTCGTACGTCTGTATCTGTAGTAGTCGTACCCGTCACGATCTCTCGAGGAGAATCACCTGATGTTCCACCGGCGAGAAGCCGTCCCCTTCGCGTTCGTCTCCGAGGCCGACGCCTTCCGCAGCAACGTCACTCCCCCGCCCCGCGTACGTGCCAGCCGTTCACAGCTCCTGGGCAGTGTGCTCGTCGGGCTGATCGTCGTGGGCGGGCTGGCCGGGTCGCTGCTCTTCGGGCTGCCCGCGCTGGAGACGGACCGGACGCCGGGGCACTCCCAGACGTCCGAAGCGTCCCAGCGCCGCTGACGTCGCCATGAGATATACGGACCGTCTGACGGCCCATCGCATGCCGCCGGCGCCGCACGACGGCTCCCGAAGCACCCCCATGGCCCCCCTGGGGTGGTAGGCAACCGGCCGCCTCGGTAGCCTCACCCGGGCACAGCCCAACCGAGTGTGCTGGTGAGTGAGGATCAGAGTCGTGCCCCTGCCCTTTCTGACGGCCGACCGTGCTTTTGACACGCAAACGGACGACGTCGCGCTGCCTTTCGACGATCACGACCAGTGGCGGCGACCGTACCGCCCCGGGCCGTGGCGGGTGGCGGCCGCCGCACTGCTGCTGCTGCTCGCCTCGTTCGTGCTGATCGCGGCGATGATCATCGCCTTCGCCGGGGCCATGCCCGCTGCCGGCGCGTGCTTCCTGCTCGGCTTCACGGTGATCGTGGCCGCGCTGAGGCTGCTGCGCATGGGTGTCTGGGTCAGCCGGCACGGACTGCGGCGCGTCGCCTTCTTCATGACGAGCACGACGCAGTGGCGTCGTACCTCGGAGCTCCGCACGGTGCAGCAGCCCGTGCGCTGGCTCGGGCTGCCGCGCACGGTGCAGGGTCAGGCACTGGTGCTGGCCCGGCACGGCGAGCCGCTCACCCTGCTCACCGACCACAACGCCGACTTCCTGTCGCGCCCCGAGGCCTTCGACCGCGCCGCGGACACCATCGAGGCGTGGGGCGCCGAGTACCGCAACAGCTGACCGGCACCCGCCCCGGGAGCCCGCGCGGTCGACGGCGTCAGCTGGGGACGGGCCTGCCGTCGTGCAGGGCGATCGCCCGCTGCATCGCCCGCCGGGCCCGCGGCGTGTCACGCGCGTCGTGATAGGCGACGGCCAGCCGGAACCAGCAGCGCCAGTCGCCCGGCGAGTCCTCGGTCTCCGCACGCCGCTTCGCGAAGACGGCGTCCGCCGAATCACGGTCGATGCGCCCGCCGGGCGTCCGGACCAGCTCGTCGACCGGCAGCCCGCCCTCCGCCTCCAGTTCCGCGGCCAGCCGGTTGGCCCGGCTGACGAACTGGGTGTTCTTCCACAGGAACCAGCCGCCGATCACCGGCAGGATCAGCACGGCGAGCCCGAACGTGACCGTGAGCGCGGTGCCCTGCTTCAGCAGCATCACGCCCCGGCTGCCGACCAGGACGAAGTAGACGACCAGGACGGCGGCCGTAACGAAGTAGGTGATCTTTGCGCGCATGGTCCGTCTCAGCCGAGGTCGAGGAAGTTCTCCAGGCCGAACGTGAGGCCGGGAGCGGACACCACGCGGCGGACGCCGAGCAGGATGCCGGGCATGAAGCTGCTGTGGTGCAGGGAGTCGTGGCGGATCGTGAGCGTCTCGCCCTCGCCGCCGAGCAGGACCTCCTGGTGGGCCAGCAGACCGCGCAGCCGCACCGCGTGCACCGGGACGCCGTCGACGTCCGCGCCCCGCGCGCCGTCCAGTGCGGTGACCGTGGCGTCGGGCTGCGGCGCGCAGCCGGCCTCCGCGCGGGCGGCCGCGATGAGCTGCGCCGTGCGGGTGGCGGTGCCGGAGGGGGCGTCCGCCTTGTTCGGGTGGTGCAGCTCGACGACCTCGACCGACTCGTAGTAACGAGCGGCCTGCTGGGCGAACTTCATGGTGAGGACGGCGCCGATGGAGAAGTTGGGCGCGATGAGCACACCGGTCCGCGGGGAGGCCGCGAGCGCGGTGTTCAGCTGCGTGAGCCGTTCGTCCGTCCAGCCCGTCGTCCCGACGACCGCGTGCATTCCGTGGCGTACGCAGAAGTCCAGGTTGGCCATGACGGACGCCGGGGTGGTCAGTTCGACGACGACCTGGGCGCCGGACTCCACGAGGGACTCGAGCTCGTCGCCGCGGCCGAGCGCCGCGACGAGTTCCATGTCCTCGGCGGCCTCGACCGCTCGTACCGCCTCGGAGCCGATCCGGCCCTTGGCGCCGAGAACGGCCACACGCAGCTTGCTCATCGCTTCGTTTCCTTAGGGGTTAGGAGACCGCTTCGTGGAGGCGGTCCGCCTGCTTGTCCTTGAGCGGGCCGATGACCGACAGCGACGGGCGCTGCCCCAGTACGTCCGCGGCCACCGCGCGCACCTCGTCGGGGGTGACCGCCGAGATCCGGGCGAGCATCTCGTCGACCGACATCTGGGAGCCCCAGCACAGCTCGCTCTTGCCGATGCGGTTCATCAGCGCGCCCGTGTCCTCCAGGCCGAGGACCGTGGAGCCGGAGAGCTGACCGATCGCGCGGCCGATCTCCTCGTCGGGCAGCCCTTCAGAGGCGACCCGGTCGAGCTCGCCGCGGCAGATCTTGAGCACGTCGTGGACCTGGCTGGGCCGGCAGCCCGCGTACACGCCGAAGAGGCCGGTGTCCGCGAAGCCCGAGGTGTACGAGTACACGCTGTAGGCGAGGCCGCGCTTCTCCCGGACCTCCTGGAAGAGGCGTGAGGACATCCCGCCGCCGAGGGCCGTGTTCAGAACGCCGAGGGCCCAGCGGCGGTCGTCGGTGCGGGCGAGGCCCGGCATGCCGAGCACCACGTGCGCCTGCTCCGTCCTGCGGCCCAGCAGGTCGACCTTGCCGGCCGTGCGCAGCACGCGGTTCCCGCCGCGGGGCGACGTGGGCACGGCGTCCGTACGGGAGAGGGCGCCGGCCTTCTCGAAGGCGCGGCGGACCTGGCGTACGACCGTGGCGTGGTCGACGTTGCCGGCGGCCGCGACGACCAGGTGGGTCGGGTCGTAGTGCTTCTTGTAGAAGCGGCGGACGCGGTCCGCGGTCAGCGCGTTCACCGTGTCGACGGTGCCGAGGACCGGGCGGCCCAGGGGCGTGTCGCCGAACATGGTCTGCGCGAACAGGTCGTGGACGCAGTCGCCGGGGTCGTCCTCGGTCATCGCGATCTCTTCGAGGATGACGCCGCGCTCGGCGTCGACGTCCTCCTGGAGGATCAGCGAGCCGGTGAGCATGTCGCACACCACGTCGATGGCGAGCGGCAGATCGGTGTCGAGCACCCGCGCGTAGTAGCAGGTGTACTCCTTGGCGGTGAACGCGTTCATCTCGCCGCCGACCGCGTCGAGGGCGGCGGAGATGTCCAGCGCGGAACGCTTCTTCGTGCCCTTGAAGAGGAGGTGCTCGAGGTAGTGGGTGGCGCCGCCCAGCGACGGCGTCTCGTCGCGCGAGCCGACGTGCGCCCAGATGCCGAAGGTGGCGGACCGTACGGAGGGCAGGGTCTCCGTGACCACGCGCAGCCCGCCGGGGAGGGTGGTGCGCCGGACGGTGCCGATGCCGTCCTTGCCCTTGAGGAGTGTTTGGGTACGGGCGACGGCCCGCGCCTCCGAGGAGGTGCGGGCCGTCGCCTGCGAACTACGGGACGTCACTGGTCGGTGTCGTCCTTCGTGTCGTCGCCCTCTTCGCCCTCGACCACGGGGATGAGGGAGAGCTTGCCGCGCGAGTCGATCTCGGCGATCTCGACCTGGACCTTGGAGCCCACGGCGAGCACGTCCTCGACGTTCTCCACGCGCTTGCCGCCGGCGAGCTTGCGGATCTGCGAGATGTGCAGCAGGCCGTCCTTGCCGGGGAGCAGGGACACGAACGCGCCGAAGGTCGTCGTCTTCACGACGGTGCCCAGGTAGCGCTCGCCGACCTCCGGCATGGTCGGGTTGGCGATGCCGTTGATCGTGGCGCGGGCGGCCTCGGCCTGCGAGCCCTGCTGGGCACCGATGTAGATGGTGCCGTCGTCCTCGATCGTGATGTCGGCGCCGGTGTCCTCCTGGATCTGGTTGATCATCTTGCCCTTGGGGCCGATGACCTCACCGATCTTGTCCACGGGGATCTTGACGGTGATGATCCGCGGGGCGTTGGGGGACATCTCGTCCGGGACGTCGATGGCCTCGTTCATCACATCGAGGATGTGGAGGCGGGCGTCGCGGGCCTGCTTCAGCGCGGCGGCCAGGACCGAGGCGGGGATGCCGTCGAGCTTGGTGTCGAGCTGGAGCGCGGTGACGAAGGTCTTCGTACCGGCGACCTTGAAGTCCATGTCACCGAACGCGTCCTCGGCGCCGAGGATGTCGGTGAGGGCCACGTAGTGCGTCTTGCCGTCGATCTCCTCGGAGATCAGGCCCATGGCGATACCGGCGACGGGGGCCTTGAGCGGCACACCGGCGTTCAGCAGCGACATGGTGGAGGCGCAGACCGAGCCCATGGACGTCGAGCCGTTGGAGCCGAGAGCCTCGGACACCTGGCGGATCGCGTACGGGAACTCCTCGCGCGTCGGCAGCACCGGCACGATGGCTCGCTCGGCGAGCGCGCCGTGGCCGATCTCGCGGCGCTTGGGCGAGCCCACGCGGCCGGTCTCACCGACGGAGTACGGCGGGAAGTTGTAGTTGTGCATGTAGCGCTTGCGGGTCACCGGGGAAAGGGTGTCCAGCATCTGCTCCATGCGCAGCATGTTCAGGGTGGTGACGCCCAGGATCTGGGTCTCGCCACGCTCGAACAGGGCGGAGCCGTGCACGCGCGGGATCGCCTCGACCTCGGCGGCGAGCGTACGGATGTCCGTGATGCCGCGGCCGTCGATGCGGACCTTGTCCTTGATGATCCGCTCGCGGACGAGCTTCTTGGTCAGCGCGCGGTAGGCGCCCGAGATCTCCTTCTCGCGGCCCTCGAAGGCCGGGAGGAGCTTCTCGGCGGCGAGCTCCTTGATGCGGTCGAGCTCGGTCTCGCGCTCCTGCTTGCCCGCGATGGTGAGCGCCTGGGCGAGCTCGCTCCTGACCGCGGCGGTGAGCGCCTCCAGGACGTCGTCCTGGTAGTCGAGGAAGACCGGGAACTCGCCGGTGGGCTTGGCAGCCTTGGCGGCGAGGTCCGACTGCGCCTTGCACAGGACCTTGATGAAGGGCTTCGCGGCCTCGAGACCGGCGGCGACGATCTCCTCGGTCGGCGCTTCCGCGCCGCCCTTGACGAGCTCGATCGTCTTCTCGGTGGCCTCGGCCTCGACCATCATGATCGCGACGTCGCCGTCCTCCAGGACGCGACCGGCGACCACCATGTCGAAGACGGCGTCCTCGAGCTCGGTGTGCGTCGGGAAGGCGACCCACTGGCCCTTGATCAGCGCGACACGGGTGCCGCCGATCGGGCCGGAGAAGGGCAGGCCGGCCAGCTGCGTGGAGCAGGAGGCGGCGTTGATCGCGACCACGTCGTACAGGTGGTCGGGGTTGAGAGCCATGATCGTCTCGACGATCTGGATCTCGTTGCGCAGGCCCTTCTTGAAGGAGGGGCGCAGCGGCCGGTCGATCAGGCGGCAGGTGAGGATCGCGTCCTCGGAGGGCCGGCCCTCACGGCGGAAGAACGAGCCGGGGATCTTGCCGGCTGCGTACATCCGCTCCTCGACGTCCACCGTGAGGGGGAAGAAGTCGAGCTGGTCCTTGGGCTTCTTGGAAGCGGTGGTGGCCGACAGCACCATGGTGTCGTCGTCCAGGTACGCCACGGCGGAACCGGCGGCCTGCTTGGCGAGGCGGCCCGTCTCGAAGCGGATGGTGCGGGTGCCGAAGGCGCCGTTGTCGATGACGGCCTCGGCGTAGTGGGTCTCGTTCTCCACTATGGGTTTCTCCTACGTGTTCGTCTTTTCGTCCGTCGGCCCGTGTGGCCGGGGACGGTGGTGGAGGAGAAGCGCCCTGTGTGCGGGCCGGTCTTCGATCGAAGCACCCGGGGATGTGTCCGGGGGCCACTACCGAGGACCGGCGGCGAAGAGGCGGCCTCTCGCTCATGAGTGTGTCGTTGTGCGACCAGACTAATTGGCGTCCGGCACATCGCGCACGTACAGCGGCGTGCGCGACGGGTACTGCGGGTCCGGAAGGTCCGGCGAGTACGGCAAAGGGAGCGGCCCCATCGCGGGAACCGCTCCCTTCACGGCGACTTACTTGGCGCCGGCCGCACCGCGGCGGATACCGAGCCGGTCGACCAGCGTACGGAAGCGCTGGATGTCCTTCTTGGCCAGGTACTGCAGCAGACGGCGGCGCTGACCGACCAGGATCAGCAGACCACGACGGGAGTGGTGGTCGTGCTTGTGGGTCTTGAGGTGCTCGGTCAGGTCCGAGATACGGCGGGAGAGCATCGCGACCTGAACCTCGGGGGAACCGGTGTCGCCCTCCTTGGTGCCGAACTCGTCGATGATCTGCTTCTTCGTAGCGGCGTCGAGAGACACTCGGTACTCCTCTTGGTGTTTCGATGCGCCCGCGAGTGCCCCTGGTCTCTGTCTCAGGGGAGCTTCCGTGACTCGGAGGCGAAGGCCGATGGGCGCTGCACCCGGGGTGATCCGGGGCGCGTACACAGACGGCCGTCACACAGCGTACCAGTCCGTTTAAGACGTCAGCGCACGGATGGAGTGGTAGACGTCGAAGACGGCGAGGCACAGCGGCACGAGGGTCAGCAGCACGAAGGTCTCCGCGATCTCCAGGAAGCGTCCCCAGAACGGGGTGACTCCCTTGCGCGGCACGATCAGCCCGATCGCGACGATCAGTGCGGCGACCCCGGCGATCGCCGCGGTGAGCCAGACCGTACGGATGTCCAGCGCCCCGGAGTCTCCCTGCAGCGCGTCGCGGAACAGGGCGGTGGGCGGGTTCAGCGTGAGCCCCAGGCCGAGCAGCACGAGCGCGCCGAGTCCGGCCGCGAGAGCGCAGCCGACCTGCGCCGTGTAGCGGAACAGATGGGCCCGCATCAGCATGGCGACGCCGGTGGCCAGGGCCAGCAGCTGCCCCCAGACGTTGTCGGAGAAGCCCAGCACCGCGGCGGAGCCCACGGCCACGAGCGCGCAGCCCCCGACGAGACCGAGCAGCAGTTCGTGGCCGCGCCGGGCCTGGGCAGCGATCCGCCTGGCGTCGACGGGCCCCTGGGGCGCGGGGTCGTCCCCGTAGTCGCCGACCGTCGTGCGGGGCGGTTCGAAACCGATGGGGAGGCGGGCGAAGCGGGTCGAGAGCCCCGGCAGGAAGGCGAGGGAGCCCACGGAGAGCGGGGCGCACACCGCGGCCGTCTCGCTCGGGGTCATCCCCGTCATGATCGCGACGAAGGTCACCAGCAGCCCGACGGCGGAGGCGAAGACGAATGCCACGAAGGGGCCGTCTCCGCCGGGAGAGACGATCACGAGGATCACGGAGACGACCAGGACGGCCGCGCACGCGAGCAGGAACTGCAGCTTTCCGATGCCCTGCCCCTCGGCGAGCGGCAGGAGCCCGGCCCCGGCGACAGCCGCGTTCGCCATGGCACCGGCGCCGAGGGCGACGGCGGAGTCGCGGTCGTCGTAGACGCGGGCCCGTACACCCGCGAGCGCCAGCAGCATCACTCCGGCCACGGCGGCCAGGATCCCGGGCAGACCGTGCATGTCGTGGCGGGGGTCGGCGTTCCACAGCACGAAGGCGAGCAGCACCAGCAGCACCGACCCGCCCAGCAGGCCGGAGGCCCGCATCAGGCCGTCGCTCCACAGGGTCCGGTCACGGGCGACGGCGGATGCCACGGCGTCCGCGACGTCGTCGAAGACGGCCGGCGGCAGCGACTCGGAGAAGGGGCGCAGGGACAGCAGCTCACCGTCGAGGATGCGCTGGGCGGCCAGCGAGCGGGACCCGTCGAGGACGCTGCCGTCGCGACGCACGAGGTGGTATCCGACAGGGGCGCCCGGCGAGGGGCTCTGCCCCGAAAGCCGCAGGATCTCCGGGTAGAGGTCGGCGACGGGAATGTCCTCGGGCAACGCGACGTCGACGCGACCGTCCGGTGCGACGACCGTGACCCGGCAGAAGCCGGTTCCGCCGCCGGACGGAGCCGTGGGAGCGGGCCGGCCGGTTCCGGTGGCCGCGGCTGGGGCCGTCATACTCACCTGCTGCTTCCCCTCGTGGTTCTCGGCGATCCTGGGCCTGGGAGGTGCATCGCACGGATCGTAGGCCAGGCAGTCGGATCGCAGGCAGTGGCGTTGCGCTCCGAATGACCGTTTTTTTGCGGTAGTTCATCGCTACGCAAACACGTCGCGCCACCCTACCGCCCGCCCGTCACCCCCTACGCAAGTAGGATCCCTCCCCGCGGATGGAACCCGTCGCCACGGGGGCGCCGATAGGAACATTTCCGTCCGGCAAGGGAATTGGTGAGCTGTGAGTCAGATCGTCGTCAAGCGCCCACCACGGGCCCTGCCGTCCGAAGTGCCCGGCGAGCAGGTGCAACTGCAACCCCCTCCCGAGCTGCCGCGAGGCCAGCAGGAGGGCGCGCTGATGCAGCTGCTGCCGATGCTCGGTATGGGCGGTTCGGTCGTCTTCTTCTTCATGACCCCGAATCCGATCATGCGGATCATGGGCATGGTGATGATCGCGTCGACGGTCGCGATGGCCATCGCGATGCTGGTGCGGTACCGGCGCGGCACACAGGGCCAACTCGCGGACCTGCGGCGCGACTATCTGAAGTATCTCAACCAGACCCGCCGCACCGTGCTGAGGACCGCGCGCCTCCAGCGGGACGCCCAGTTCTATCTGCATCCCTCGCCGGAGCAGCTGTGGGCTCTCGTCGCGGAGGGCAGCCGCGTGTGGGAGCGCCGGATCGCCGACGACGACTTCGCGCAGGTGCGGATCGGCCTCGGCAGCCAGCAGCTCGCCACCCCGCTGATCGCCACCGAGACCGCGCCGGTCGACGACCTCGAACCGCTCACGGCGGGCGCGATGCAGCACTTCCTGACAGCGCACAGCACCCTGGACGGCCTGCCGATGGCCGTCTCGCTGCGTGCCTTCTACCACCTGACGGTCAGCGGCGACGCCGAGTCCGTACGATCGGCCACCCGGTCGATGGTCGGCTCTCTCGCCTCGCTGCACTCCCCCGAAGACCTGGTCATCGCCATCGCCGCAGGCCGGGACGAGGTCTCGCAGTGGGAGTGGGCGAAGTGGCTGCCCCACGTCCAGGCGCCCGGGCCGGGCGACGGCGCGGGGAGCAGGCGTTTCATCACCACCGACTCACGCGACCTGCAGGACATGCTCGCGACGCGCCTCGAAGGCCGGCCGCGTTTCCAGGGCGGCAACCACCCGCTCCTGGACCAGCCCCACATCGTCGTCGTGCTCGACGGCCAATCGGTCCCTCCCATGTCGGCGCTCGCCGCGGCAGAGGGCCTTCAGGGCGTCACGCTCATCGAGGTCGTACCCGGCGAGCTCACCGGAGCGCGCGGCGGGCTGTCGGTGGTCGTCCATCCCGACTCCCTGCAACTGGAATCCGGACACGGCCTCGTCTACGACGGCTCCCCCGACCGGCTGAGCCTCGAGGCGGCGGAAGCACTCGCCCGGCAGCTCGCCCCGCTCCGCGTGGCCACCGGCGGGGACGACGACGAACCCCTGCTGGCCAACCTCGAGTTCACCGACCTCCTGAACCTCGGAGACGCCGCGTCCGTCGACGTCAGCCGCACATGGCGGCCCCGCTCGCAGTCCGAGCGGCTCCGTGTGCCGATCGGCGTCGGCGAGGACGGCGCGCCGGTCATGCTGGACCTCAAGGAGGCCGCCCAGGAAGGCATGGGCCCGCACGGGCTGTGCGTGGGCGCCACCGGTTCCGGCAAGTCGGAACTGCTGCGCACCCTCGTCCTCGGCCTCGCCGTGACGCACTCGTCCGAGACGCTCAACTTCGTCCTCGCGGATTTCAAGGGCGGCGCCACCTTCGCCGGCATGTCCCAGATGCCGCACGTCGCCGCGGTGATCACCAACCTCGCGGACGATCTGACGCTGGTCGACCGTATGGGTGACTCGATCCGTGGCGAGCTCAACCGGCGGCAGGAGATGCTCCGCGACGCCGGCAACTACGCCAACATCCACGACTACGAGAAGGCGCGCGCGGCGGGTGCCGCGCTGCAGCCCATCCCGTCCCTCGTCCTGGTCATCGACGAGTTCAGCGAACTGCTCACCGCCAAGCCGGACTTCATCGAGATGTTCGTGCAGATCGGCCGCATCGGCCGGTCGCTGGGCGTGCATCTGCTGCTCGCCTCGCAGCGCCTCGAGGAGGGCCGGCTGCGCGGCCTGGAGACGTATCTCTCGTACCGGGTCGGTCTGCGTACGTTCTCCGCGGCGGAGTCACGCGCCGCCATCGGTGTGCCGGACGCGTACACCCTGCCCAACGTCCCCGGTTCAGGGTTCCTGAAGTTCGGAACGGACGAGATGGTCCGGTTCAAGGCGGCCTACGTCTCCGGGGTGTACCGCTCCACCACCCACCGCGGCGCGGACTCCGGCGGGCCCCTCCCCGTCGACCGCCGGCCGGTTCCGTTCACCGCGGCGCCGGTGCCCGTGCGTTACATCGAGCCGACCACACGGACCCGCGTCCCCGACGCCCGCAGGGCGGAGGACGACGCACTCGCCGACACCGTCCTGGACGTGATCGTGCGCAAGCTGGAGGGCCGCGGCGCGGAGGCCCACCAGGTATGGCTGCCGCCGCTGGACAACCCGCCGTCGCTGGACGAACTCCTGCCCGGACTCAGCGGCGTGGCGGGCCGGGGCCTCACCCAGCAGGGCTATGAGGGCGCCGGTCGGCTCATCGTGCCGCTGGGTGTGGTCGACAAGCCCTTCGAGCAGCGCCGGGACACCCTGTACCGGGACTTCTCGGGTGCCGCCGGCCACATGCAGATCGTCGGTGGCCCGCAGTCGGGCAAGTCGACCCTGCTGCGTACGCTCGTCGCGGCCTTCGCGCTGACGCACACACCGCACGAGGTCCAGTTCTACGGTCTGGACTTCGGTGGTGGCGGCCTGTCGGCGGTCGCGGACCTGCCGCACGTGGGCGGAGTCGCCTCACGCCTCGATCCCGAGAAGGTGCGGCGCACCGTCGCCGAGGTGTTCGGCATCATGGCCCGCCGCGAGGAGTACTTCCGCAGCGCGGGCATCGACTCCATCTCCACGTACCGCCGGTTGCGGGCACGCGGTGACATCTCCCTCGAGGAGCAGCCCCACGGCGACGTGTTCCTGGTCGTCGACGGCTGGGGCAACTTCCGCGCGGATTACGAGGGTCTCGAGCAGGCTGTGGTGGACATGGCGGCACGTGGCCTCGGCTACGGCATCCATGTGATCGTCACGGCTTCGCGTTCGATGGAGGTCCGCTCCAACCTCAAGGACCACCTGATGAACCGGCTCGAGCTGCGGCTGGGCGACACCATGGACTCCGAGGTGGACCGCAAGGTCGCCGTCAACGTCCCGAGCGGTGTGCCCGGCCGGGGTCTGACGCCGGAGAAGCTGCACTTCATGGCGGCCGTGCCGCGCATCGACTCCATCAACTCCGACAGCGACCTCTCCGAGGCCACTGCTGCGATGGGGCAGGAGATCAATCGCCACTGGACCGGCCCGACCGCCCCGAAGGTGCGTCTGCTGCCGCGCGAGCTGCCGGCGCAGAGCCTTCCGCCGGGGTTCGCGGAGCCGCGGCGCGGAGTGGCGTTCGGCATCGACGAGGACAATCTGGAACCGGTCTTCGCCAACTTCGACCGCGACCCGTTCTTCCTGGTGTTCGGTGAGAGCGAGTCCGGCAAGTCGAACATTCTGCGGCTTCTCATCAAGCAGCTGACGGAGAGGTACGACGGGAACGCCGCCAAGTTCTTCGTGATCGACAACCGGCGTGCGCTGCTGGACGTCACCCCGGCCACGCACCTGGCCGAGTACGTCCCCATGTCCAACAACATGGATCACCACGTGGACGCGCTCGCGGAGCTCATGCAGCGCCGCACACCGTCCGCGGACGTCACGGCCCAGCAGCTGCGCGACCGGAGCTGGTGGCAGGGCCCGTACGTCTACGTCGTGGTCGACGACTACGACCTGGTGTCCACGTCGAGCGGCAACCCGCTGGCCAAGCTCACGGAGCATCTGCCGTTCGCCCGTGACGTGGGCGTCCGCTTCATCATCGCCCGCAACAGCGCGGGGGCGAGCCGCTCCGCGTACGAACCCTTCATGCAGCGCATGACCGAACTCGGCGCACAGGGCCTGCTGCTCTCCGGCGACCCGCACGAGGGCGAGGTGCTCGGCGCGCGGATGAGGCCGATGCCTCCGGGCCGGGGATTCTTCCTCTCCCGGCAGCGGGGCACGCCACTGGTGCAGACGGGATGGCTGGGGGACCCCGAGTGAGCGGCTGCTTGCTATTCGGGCCCTTGTTTCGGCAGGGTTCTCCGATACCGAAGACGCGTGCGGGGAGGCAGGCGGCATGAAGGCGCTGGCCCTCTTCATGGCGGTGTTCGGCCTCGGGTTCGTGGCACTGGGGTTCGCCAACCACCGTGCGATCTGGTGGCGCTTCCAGGCGCGCCGGTACGCCGACCCGGCGGCCCACGAACCGTCGGACGCCGGCTTCGCCGTCCATCGGGTCCTGTGCTTCGCCGTCGCGGCCATGGCGTTCTGGGGTTCCTTCTCCGCGTACCGCCTCGTCACACCGGACCGGATTGACCACGACGAGCTGCTCGAACGGGTCCGTTCGGTGGCCGAGACGCTGGACGGCGCGACGAAGTCGCCACTGCCGGGCGAGGAGGACGGGTCGTGGGACGACTACATCGACCCTGAACTCCGTGGCCCTGAACGGGACGACCCCACCGCATGGCTGGCATCGCGGTCGACCGCGCTGAACCCGGACGGCAACGTGGAGCGCTACGAGGTGAGCGGCGAGGACGCCACCGTCTGCCTGACGGTGACGGCAAAGCCCTCCCGGGACCAGCCTGTTCCGGATTACATGGGACCTGTCTGGTTCGATCTGCGGGCGGAGGTCGCGGACGAGGAGTGCACGGAAGAGTGACAAAGGCCTTGTCGGGTGCCGTTCCGGCACCCGACCTACGAGGGGAAAGGCGAGCACATGGCTTGGGACGAGTGGGAACAGCTCAAGACACAGTCGGCTGAGCAGCAGTCGTCGACGCAGATGCAGCTGAACGGCGTGCCGGAGGAGGACCGACTGAACGCCGGCAGCCCTCAGGGCGACCTCACGGTGAACCAGAAGGATCTGGCGGCCATCGGCGACGAGGCGTTCAAGCTGTACAACCGGCTCTGGAAGGAAGCGCGAGTCGCGGACACGTACGCCACGGGCAGCGATCTGGCGAGCCAGGGCTTCGCTCTCGGCGGCGCCTTGACCCATGTGTCCTCGCGCTGGGACAAGCAGCTCGGTTCGGTCATGGACGCCTGCGCGCTGATCTCGAACCACATGGACTTCACGAAGAACGCGCATGCCGGCGACGAGATCTTCATCGAGCGTCACGTGAGCAGCATCTACAGCCTCGACAAGGGATTCGACGAGTCATACGCACCGCCGGGCGAGAAGAACCCGATCTACGGCGAGAAGGAAAAGAAGGACTAGGGGCTAGGGACGACTGATGGACTTCGAAGACCTTCACTCCGCCAAATTCGCGCTGCTCGACGACCTGGTCACCGACTGGTCGAGCATGCTCACCAAGTTGAAGACGCTCGAGACCGACGCCAAGGACGGCCTGCAGGGCAAGGCGCTCAAAGCGAACTGGACAGGCTACAACGCGACCGTCTCCCGCGAGTTCATCATCAAGTCCGCCGGTGAATTCGGTGACGCACATACCCAGGCGACGTCGATCCACAACATCTTGCGGGACACACGCGACGAGCTGAAAACGCAGCAGCGCCTGCTGAAGGAGGCCATCGAGCGTGGGCGGGGCAAGAACCTGACGGTCACCGCGAACGGTGGCGGCTTCACCGTACGGGAGAACCCCGACAAGAAGGCGCCCAATGGCGAGCAGGATGTCACCGGTCTCCGTGACGAGCTGCAGGGCATCCTCAACACGGCCACCGAGATCGACAACTCCGCGTCGACAACACTCAAGGCGCTCGTCGACCTCACCGACTACGGCTTCTCCGACGCCAAGTACAAGGACCGCGACACCGCCGACGCCGCACTCAAAGAAGCGGAGAAGCTCGCCGCTCTGGCGAAGAAGAAGCCGGAGGACCTCACCCCAGCCGACTTCGACGCACTCAACGCAGGGCTGAGGAAATACTCCGGCGACGAACTCTTCGCCGAACACTTCGCCACCACGCTCGGTGCAAAGGGCACGCTGAACTTCTGGGCGGGCATCAACAACCCGCACATGGCATACGACTTGGGCTCCCAGCGCGTGGACCAGTACGGCGATCTCCAGAAGCACCTGAGTCTCACGCTCGCGACCGCCACGCAGGCGGACACGACGGAGATGTGGTCCTGGAAGGGCGAGATGGTTCGCGCCGGGGACCAGCCCATCTCCAAGAACAGCCCCACCATGGGATTCCAGGTCATGAGCAACCTCATGCGCTGGGGCGACTTCGACGACCAGTTCCTCAACAGCTACGGCACCAAACTCATCGAAACGGAGAAGAGGCTCACGGCCAACGGGAGCCACTCTCCGTTGGCTTGGCAGCACATGGGGATGGACCCCCTGCTGAACCGGACAGGAACGGACTCGGGGTCCGACCCGATGACGGGTTTCATGAAGGCCCTGTCGAACAGCCCCGATGCGGCGACCGATTTCTTCAACGCCGACTTCGTCACAAAGGACGAGGACCACGAGTTCGAAGAGGACGCCGACGGCAACGGCAAGAACGAGAAGAGAGAACTCAGCAACTTCGACTACCTCTTCGAAGAGCGGGACTGGCCGCAGGACCGGACCGACAAGGGCGACGACAGCATCGCCGGCCGCAACTACATGGCACTGGCCCTGGAGGCGGCGACGACTGGCCACCCGGCGGGTGAAATGCCGACCCAGTACACGGAGCCTCACAACGAGGGCCAGGCCAGACTCATGTCGGATCTCGTCGCGTCGGTGTCGGACGACCCGAAGAGGCTCACGGACCACGCCTACATGTCCGACAGCGTCGGGCAGATCACCTCCGAGTACCTACCGGACATCAACCGCGCGCTCGCGGACGACCCGCACGGGAACACCGACAAGCTCTTCCCTCTGGCGGGCACCCAGGCCCAGCTCGACCACAAGGACGTGACCGCCCTTCTGGTCACCGTGGGTCAGAGCCCCGACGGGAACGCGGCCGTCGAAGTCGGCCAGAAGGCCTACATGGCCAGCCTCATGGACTACCACCTCAATCCGGACCTGCCTGCGGACCAGCGTTATCCGCACTCCCCCGAGGAAACGGTCCAGGCGATCGCCCGGCGTTCGGGCGAAGTGAGCGGATCGCTCGCCATCGGCATGCAGGAAGCCGTCCTGGGCTCGGCCTCGAAGGAGGCGAAGGAGTTCTCGGACTCGATCGCCCAGCAGAAGAACGCGTGGTCCGGGGCCATCGGAACCGGCGTCGGCGTCGGCGTGAGCTTCATCGCCACGCCAGTGGGCGGAGCAGTCGCCGGCGGAGTCGCCGGAACTGTCAGCAGCATGGTCCTTGAGCACATCTTCCAGCAGTCTGAGACGGATGTGTTGACGCAGGCCAGCAAGGAAGCGGGCGGTCTCTGGGAGAAGAACAAGGATTTGAGCGCGGAACACGGTCAAATGGCGGCCATCAACGCGGCCAAGGCTCACGGGCTGCCTTACGAGGACCAGGTGGCGGACTGGACCCTGGAAGGGCGCGACGACGGTTTCAACGACGCGGCCACCAATGCCCAGCGCATGGCGGACCATCTCACCACGGAGGTTCCCGCAGCATGACACCTGCTCGTTTGCCTGCTGCCCCCGGACAGGGTGTGCCTGCTCCGGGACAGCGGAGAACACGACTGCTGCTTTCCGGTCTCCCAGTGGCCGCCCTCGCACTGGCCCTCACCGCCTGCTCGCAACCGGAGGAGAAGCGGTCCTTCACCGTGCCACCAGACCTGTGCGGCACCCCTGTGCCCACTGCTGCGCTCGACGCGATTCTGCCCAAGAGCGGCAAGACCCTGGAGACAAAAGCGCGGTCACGAGAGGTGGGCTATACCCACTGTCAGGTCAACGTCGACGGGTTTACAGTGATCGCCGCCTTCTCCGAGTGGAAGGACGAGCCCTCTGTGAGCAAGGTGGCTCGCAGCAACCCGTACCTCGACCTCGACGACCACACCAGCGAGGACGGGACCTACATGTGGTCCGAACGAGGCGGTGCACGCCGCATCCCCTGCCCGGTGGCCGCCAAGGCCAAGCAAACCGACCTGAACCAACTCTTCATCAGGATCCTCATCCACGACGAGAAACTCGCCGACGCCGACGCAGCCAAGGACCTGCTGCTCGCCTACTCCGAGTCCGTCGCCGAGTCGAAGGCGTGCACCGGGGCAGGGTCATAGGCCGGGCCGCGTGTTCTGCGCCTGAGCGAACGGCGAGGCCCCAGGGTGCCGCCTGTGCGGCTGTTCAGGGCTCGGCGCACGAATACGCGCCCCGCACCTTCCACACAACCCATCGCCTCGCCCTCCCTGACACCCCGATAGGATTGTCCGGTTGCCGTCAGAGGCAGACAGGGGTTCGGCAGATGGAGCAGGCGCATGCGGAACGGCCGCGTACCAGCGGGCCGCGCCGGATCGGCCCCTACCGGCTGATCGCACGTCTCGACTCGACCGGCCCTGGCCTGCCGCCCGTGCCGGAGCACCGGTTCATCGCCCGCGGCACGGACGGTGACCGTACGGTGTTGGTCAGCGCGCCTCTCGACGGCATTGCCCCCGGACGGTTCCGCGTGGAGGCGCAGGCGGCACAGGGGATGACCGTGCCATGGGTGCTGCACGTGACGGAGGTGTCGCCGAGTCCGGCCCCCGCCTGGTACTCGACGCCGTACGTGCCGATGCTGCCTCTACCAGTCGCGCTTGCCGTGCACGGCGGGCCCTTGCCGGAGCTCACCGTGCGCGCCCTGGGCGTCGCTCTTGCCGAGACACTCACGGCCGCGCACGCGGCGGGCGTGACCCATGCGGGCCTGTCCCCCGCTGCCGTCCTTCTCGCGTGGGACGGACCGCGGTTGACCTGCTACGGCGCGCTTCGCGCGGCCGCGCCGGACGGCGAGCGGCGCGGCGACCGTCCCGGGCTGGAGCTGGGAAGCCTCGCCCCCGAGGCCGCGGCCGGAGGCCGACCCCGGCCGCCGGGCGACATCCACGGCCTCGGCGCCGTGCTCGCGTACGCCGCTACCGGCCACACGGTCCCGGACTCGGCCGAACTCCCTTCATCTCTACGGCCCTTGATCACCAGCTGCCTGTCCCGTGACGCGGCGGCCCGCCCGACGGCCTCCGAGCTGCTGCTCGCTCTCCCGCCGGCCTCGTCCGCACCGTCGGCCACGGTTCTGGACTCCGCCGCTTCGCTGCTGTCCCCCGGCTGGCTGCCGCCCCGGGTCGTCGCGGCACTCGCCCGCCAGTCGGCCCAGGTCCTCGCGGCCGAGGTCCGCCCCCACCCGAACGCGACCAGGACCCGATGACGATGCTCGCCCCATTGACCCACGACGACCCCGGCGAGATCGGTGGCCATAGGCTCCTTGCCCGCCTCGGGCACGGTGGCATGGGCACTGTCTACCTTGCGCGCACCGCCGGTGGACGCACCCTCGCTCTCAAGACCATGCACGCCCGCATAGCCGCCGATCCGGCTGCCCGGAGCCGCTTCCGCCTGGAGACGGACGCCGCGCGCATCATCGGCGGCCATCACGGAGCCGCCGTCGTCGACGCCGACCCCACCGCCGAAACGCCCTGGCTCGCCACCGAGTACGTGCTGGGCCCGCCCCTGGACGACGCCGTCGAACTCTGCGGCCCGCTCCCCGAAACCACTGTCCGAGCCCTCGGCGCGGCCCTCGCCGGAGCCCTCTCCCAGCTCCACGCCTCCGACGTCGTCCACCGCGACCTCAAGCCCTCGAACATCATGGTCACCGCCCACGGACCCAAGATCATCGACTTCGGCATCGTCCGCGCCGCCGGTGACGACCGCCTCACCCGCACCGGTACCGCCGCCGGCACCCCCGCCTACATGTCCCCCGAACAAGCCACCGGGCAAGAACACACCCCCGCAGGCGACGTCTTCGCCCTCGCCGGTGTGCTCGTTTTCGCCGCAACCGGGCACGGCCCTTTCGGCGGCGGCCAAGCTGCCGACCTTCTCTACCGCGTCCGCTACAGCGAGCCCGACCTGACAGGGGTTCCGACGGGTCTCGTGCCACTGCTCAGCAACTGTCTCAGCAAGAACCCGGCTGGACGACCGACGACCGACGAGGCCGTCGCCCAGTTCCACACCGGCCGCGGAGACTTCGCGGAACACCTCCCCGACCTGCTGCTCACCGACATCGCCCGCCGGGCCACGGCGGTCTGGCAGCACGACCCGCTGCGGCTCCCCGAGCCCCCTGCCCAGCCTGCTGACTCTGCGGCGTCAACGGCATCCGGCCCTCGCACATACAGCAGGCGCGGCCTGCTCGCCGTCGGAGGCGCGAGCCTTGCCGGTGCTGCGGCGCTCGGCGGAGGTGTCTGGGCCTGGGCGAACGCCGGAGGGACCGGCGACCGCCCGGACGGCAAGAGCAAGTCATCCGCCCCGACGGCCGCGAAGGGGGACTGGCTGTGGGAACTTCCGCTGCGCCTCGAGGGTGCTTCGCTGGCCCCGCCGGTCCCTCTCTCATTCGGTCCGATCCTCGCCATGGCTGACGACGACGGGGTACGGACCATCGACATCAACGCAGGCAGCGTCATCAATCCCGCGCTGCTGAAGGGCCCGGCCCACCGGTGCGTTGACGACCAGAACTTTGACACAGCCAAGGTGTACTCCTCTGAAGTCCTGTCACGCAGGAAGCATCCCCTGACCATCTCGTCGGTCGCCTTCAGCCGCGAACCGAAACCGGAGACCATCGAACTCAAGGACTACAACGGAGCCCTCCCGGCCACACAGCTGCTGAGCGCATACGCCAACGTCGTCTTTGTGGTGGCGGGGCAAGGTGAGCGCTCCACCACGGAATTCGGCTACGCCGAAGACCAGAAGTGGTACCTGCTGGCCGTCGACGTGCGCACCGCCAAGGTGCTCTGGCGGCAGGCCCTTCCCTCCCGGCCGAGAACGTCGAGCCGACTGCACTTCCTCGCTGCGCGTGCTGTCAAGGACCATCTGGTCGTCGTGCAGGAGCTGCTTGACGGCAGAGTCTTCCTGGCAGTCCACGACTCGCGTCGCGGGAAGGAGTTGTGGCAGCAGGAGCTCGGCGTGCCGGAACCTGAAGCGATCCGAGGTTTGCTCGAGGCCAACGACTTGTACGTCTTTCCCCCGGTCGGCCGTCTGCGCGCGCTCGCGCTCAAGGACGGCAAGGAGGCTTGGGCCTTCGGGCCTGGGCGCGCACAGGCGCGGACGGGACCGCCCTCATGGGGGCACGACGTGTTCGTCGTTGAGGAGGGAATCGGTCTCGTCTGCCTCGACTGGGTGACTGGGGACGTACTCTGGCGGACCTCTGACCCGAAGGCCACCGACCTCGACGCGACGCTGCCGCCAGCCCCAGGAGGCGGCTTGTTGTACGCCTACAGCAGAGAGTCAGGCCTACTGCGATCGTTCTCGACTCGTACAGGACAGGCGAGTGCCACCCGCAAAGCCCGGGGAGACCGTTTCTACGGCTATCACGGCATCCCGGAGGCGATCGTCGCCATCGGCGAGGACTACTTCGCCGCCTATCCATACGACTGACCGATCCAACAGAAAGCGTCCTCGTGAAACCGCTCAGCACCGGCGACCCTCTCCGACTCGGACCGTACCGGCTCTTCGGCGTTCTTGGAGAAGGCGGTATGGGCAAGGTTTACTTCGGCCATGACTCCTCCGGCAGCAGGGCTGCGGTGAAGGTGCTCCGCCCCGAACTGACCCATGACCAAAGCCTGGCGCAACGCTTCGTCCGCGAGGCGCAACTGGCGCAGTCCGTCACCAGCACGGGCGTGGCACGGGTGCTCGGCACACACACCGACGGCGGGCGGCCCTGGATGGCCACCGAGTTCCTGACCGGCCCGACGCTGGACGATGCCATTCGCAGTCACGGGCCTCTGGACGAGCCGACTCTGCGCGCCCTGGCCTCTTCTCTGGCCCGGACACTGGCCGACATCCATGGTGCCGGGCTGGTCCACCGCGACCTCAAGCCCGCCAACATCGTGATGACCTCGGCCGGACCTCGCGTCATCGATTTCGGCATCGCCCGGCCGGAGCACGGGCTCACTCTCACGACGACGGGTCAGGTCCCCGCCACCCCCGGCTTCGGTGCTCCCGAGCAGGTGCTGGGGCGGCGTGTCGGGCCGGCGGCTGATGTCTTTTCCTTGGGGGCCGTGCTGATCTACGCGATCACAGGTGCCCAGGCGTTCACCGGAACCCACATCGCGGCGGTGCAGTACGAGGTCGTGCACGGAGAGCCTCGTATGGACCGGGTTCCGCCGCATCTCGCGCCCCTGATCGGCCCCTGTCTCGCCAAGGACCCGGCACACCGGCCGACGCCCGATCAATTGGCAGCGGTGTTCGCGCCTGTCCGTGGCGGGCGGCAGGTCTGGGGTCACGGGCCGCTGGCGGCTGACATCAAGGAGCGGGAACGCACGATCAACCACGTGACCGCTGTGCTCGCCGGCTCAAGTGCCGGTGGCATGTCACGACGGCGCCTGCTCACCACTCTCGCGGTGGTCGGCGCAGCGGTCGCAGCAGGGGCGGGGGCCACGGCTTGGTGGCTGAGCGATCGGGGTGACCCGGGCCCCTACTCCCTGCCGCCGGCAGCGGACACCCCGACGGCCGACCCGGTCGGAGTGACGGCAGGGGACCCCAAGCCGCTGTGGGGCCCCGTGGAAGTGCTCGACGAGGCGAAGGGCGGACTCGTGCCAGTACGCGATGTCCTGCTCGCCATCGGCGTGCCGGAGGGTGGACTGGCTGCCCACAACGTCGTCGACGGCAAGCGCCGCTGGCACGCCCCCAGTGCGGTCGCGGAGGCCGGCGTCGTCACCCTGTCGGACGCGCTCGTCGCAACCGTGGACAAGAAGGGCGATGTGGTGACGTTCGTCGCCTCGTCGGGCGAGCCGCGCTGGTCGGTCCCCGCCTCCGCGAAGTACCTCCTCGCCGCCGACGAATCGGCCGTGTACGTCATCACCGAGAACGACCGGCTCCGCGGCATCAGCCGCTCCGACGGCAGCGTCCTCTGGACCGTCCGCCCCAGGGTCTTGCTGAACGCCGAGACCCGTCCGCGCAGTGTGGCCGGGGGCGGCCGACTGGTGATCGCGACGGCCAAGGGCCGCGTCCTGGCTGTCGACACGGCCGACGGGCAGGAGGTGTGGAACATCGACGACCAGTCGCCCACCGGACAGGCCGGCCTCGGCCCCGTGCTGCACGAGGACATGGTCCTGATCAACGGTGCCACGCTGACCGCTCGGGCTCTTTCGGACGGCGGCGAACGGTGGGCGAAGACCATGACCACCGACGGCAAGGTGCAGCCCTCAGGCCCCCCGCTCGTCCGCGACGGCTTGGTGTACTGCACCCGGGGGCCCTACGTACTGGCCTTCGATGTCACGGACGGCGCCGAAGTATGGACATCCTCGAAGGGTGCCTCCATGGAGAGCCCCGTGGCAGTACAGGGCGACGCGGTGGCCGCCATCAGTCCCGAAGCAGGCGGTGGAGAAGGCTGGGAGATCCATGCGATGTCGCGCCGCGACAACAGGCACGTCTGGAGCCGCCCACTGCCGAACGACGCCGGCTCCTACTGGGTGCACGGGGACGGCAACCGTTTCTTCGTAAGGGCGGGGGCGGAGGTGGTGGCTCTGCCGGTGTTCACGTAGGGAACTTTGCGGCGAGGAGCGGAGCACTCATGGCCCAGCCGGCGTGTCGGTCCAGGCCTCGCATCAGGCAGCCGGTTACCTCGGACGGACCGGCTCTCCGCCTCGGCGCAGCAGTGGGTGGGCACCCCTCGCGCGTGCCCACCCACTTGGTTCCGTACTGCTCGCGCTGCTAGAGGAAGTAGCTGGCTGCCCTCTTGTCGCCACCCATGTAATCGCCGCCCGCATTGGCAACGATCTTGCCGATCTCCCTCAGGGCCTGGGTGATATCGCCGGCTTCCCTGGTCCACTGCTCCTGTTCCTGGACATAGGCAGTGTGCGCTTCACCCTCCCAGCCGGCGGCGACGGCGTCCATAGCCGACTTGATGGCCCGCAAATCCTCTTCAAGCTTCTTGGCCTGATTGCCCAGTACGGTTGCCGTCGCGTCGAGCGCGCCATACTTGACGACTAGCCCGTCGTAGTTCGTGGTCATGATTCCCTCATCTCCGCTGTTGTGGTCTTTCAGCTCTCGGCTCACCGAGAGCGGTTCCGCACAATTGCCCTAAAGGGCACTGAGGTTCGACTTTGCCGTGGTACCCACACCGAGGTCTACGTTGATCCTCTGCACAGCGGCACGAACGTCGTCCTCGGTGCCGTCCTTGATCTTCCTCGACTGGCTCGTCGCCTCGAGGAACTTCGCCAGGATGTTGCCCAGGTTCACCATCGAGGAGTTGATCTCCGCCTGCTTCGTGTTGAAGGCCCCGGCGCCGATACCCTTCCACTGGCCCTCAAGGCTGTCGATCGTGCCCTGGATCTGCTGGAGCTGGCCCTTGATCGATTCAAACTTCAGGTACAGCTCCTGCTGGAGCTTGCCTACTTGCTCGTCTGAAAGCCGCTGGCCCTGTGACACAGTTGCGGTTCCTTTCTGAATGCCGTTGTGAGTGGCTGGGTTGTGCGCCACCCGGCGTTGGCGGGTGGCGACCGACTGGAAACGAAGATCTGTTGGTCAGGTCAGGCGCTTCGACGCTTCCGTACGACGGCGAACGCGACTCCCGCGAGGACGACAGCAGCGGCCGCCCCGCCGATGACGAGGCCCAGTTGGCTGTCGGCCTCAGTTTCCGTACTGGAGCCTGCCACAGTGGCATCGGCTCCGGGCTTGCCCTCAGGAGCCTGTGACGAAGCTGACGCAGAGGGCTTTGAGGGGGCTGCCGACGAGGAGTCGTTACCGGTCGGCTGGTTGGTGAGCGGGCTGATGTTCGCGTCACCGGGCTTGCCGAGGCCGCGGTTGATGTGGGCGCCGGGGCGGACGACTCCGTGGCCGTAGTAGTTGCTCAGCGTCTTCTTGTTGCCGTCCTTGCCCGCGCCGGCGGACTCGAACATGACCCGTAGGACCTGGTTGGCGGTCCACTCGGGGTGGGCGGACCAGATCAGCGCGGCGGAGGCGGAGGCGATTGCGGTCGCGGCGCTGGTTCCACCGTCGCCGTCGCAGTAACGGGTGAAGGTCTCGTCGCACCACTTGGGGATGTCGCCACCGGGAGCAGCCAGATCTACGACTTGGCCGTGCTGGGAGTAGTCGTCCACTTTACCCTCGGGGCTTGCGGAGGCCACACCCACTACTTCCGGGTACTTGGCGGGGTAGGACGGCTTGTTGTCCATACCGCCATTGTTCCCAACACCGGCGATGAGCAGCTTCCCTTTCTCCTGCGCGTACTTAATGGCCGCATGTTCCGCATCGTCCTTGAACTCACTACCGAAGGACATGGAGACGATGCGAGCGTCGCTGTCGGCGGCGGCACGGATGGCCGTCGCGATGCTTGCCTCGTTCACGTTCTTGGGCTTAAAGCCCTTACCGACAATGCGCATGGGAATGATCTCGGCCCCTGGCGCAAGACCGTGGAGCCCACCTCCCTTGCCGCTGCCGGCGATGAGTTCGGCCATGGTGGTGCCATGCCCCGTGTAGTCGTCCGTGACTTCACCCGCAGCATCAGTGGCATCGAGACCGTCGAGCACCTTGCCTTTGAGTGAAGGCGTGTCGGGATTCACTCCCGAGTCAATGACAGCGACCTTGATGCCTTCTCCGGTCGTGGTCTTCCAGATCTTCTCCACGTCCATGGCATCGAGATACCACTGCTTCGACCGCATGTCCTCTGCGGCCGCCGGTGCGGCGAAGCCGACAACACCAGCGCTCCAGACCATTGCCGTGGCCAGGGCGCAGAACGCGCCCCGACGAATGCCGGAGACGCCGAGGCCTCCCACCCGGTTCTTCCTTGACGTCATCCCGACTTCCGAACCTTTCGTGTGCTCACTCGATCACCGGGGGCGCGGCAGGACGGCGCCTGGCCGCCCACGTCCTTTCCTCTTCGGTCAGGTAGTCCGGCCGCGTGGCGTCCGCGTTGTCCTGGTCGTCCTCGGGGCGGCGCTGGTCGCGTCTGCCGCCAAGGACAGCCGCTCCGCCCGTCGTGTATCCGCCCGCACCGGGACGCGGGCCCCGGCCCGTGTCCCGGGATGCTCCTACGATGCCACCGCGACCGGAAGGCCCCGGCCTCGCGGGACGCTGCCCGGACTGGGCCCCGGATCCACCGACCACGCCGGCCTGACCGGGCCTCGCGACCGCTGGACGGCCCTGCGTCGGGCCGTCGGCGCCAATGACGTTTCCTCGTGGAACTCTGGAGCCCGACGAAGCCGTTGTTGCTCGCTGCGGAGTCCCGCCGACGATCCCATCGGCACGGCCTCGCGGACCCGCGGCCCCCGGGGCACCCGCACGCCCGACCCCGGGCTGTCCCGTGGCTGTGGGGCGCCCTGTCATGGGTCCCTGACCCGTGGGACCGGGCCCGCCCGCTCGGCCGGCAGGACCGCCGCCGGTTGCTGTCGGACGGCCCATCATCTCGCCGGAACGACCAGTCGCCGTAGGACCGGTGCCGGGTATTCCAGGGCGACCGCCGGTCGCTGTCCGGCCCATCGGTGGTGTACCACCGTGCGTCTGGCCGGTGCGTCCCGTGGCTGTGGGGTTCGGGCCTCCAGGAATACGAGGGGCTCCTGATTTGCCCGTGGCCTTGGCAGTGCTCTTGACCGAGTTCGGTGGAATACCAG
Organism: Streptomyces sp. NPDC002835; assembly: GCF_053591995.1. Lineage (NCBI taxonomy): Bacteria > Bacillati > Actinomycetota > Actinomycetes > Kitasatosporales > Streptomycetaceae > Streptomyces > Streptomyces sp. NPDC002835. The sequence goes on from NZ_JBSFUW010000012.1 coordinate 29,160, forward strand.
GCAGCACAGGCGGCATGGTGTTCGTCTGTCCCGTCGGTCCCGTGACAGGCGGAGCGGTCGTCGGGCCTGTAGGCGCCGGCGGCGACTGGGGCGGCGCCACGCTGTCGATCACCATGGACGTCTCGGAGGCCCGGGGTGGCAACACGGACCTGACGGATTCATGGGCCGCCTGGCCTCGGAACCCAGCTTCCTCCGGGCTTGTGGAGTAAACGTCGGGGGCAACGGGCCGCGACGACTGCGAGCTTGCGTGCCCTTCCCCAGAATTGGGATCGTACCAACCGGGCGTAGGCCGCGGCACCGCCGCCTTCAACCCCTCCGGGAGCTGCGGCTCCGGCTGGCTTGCCAGCGTCCCGCGGGAGACCGCGTAGTAGGACGCCAGGCGGTTCATCAGGTTGATGGCCTCCTGGCGGTCCTTCTCGACCGCGACGGCCTTCTGGTACTCCGGGTTGTCCGGGGTCCGCTCCGCCTCCGCGAAGTGTTGCGGCCGCTTCTCCACGGCCCGGCTGTCTCGCGGGGGCTTGGAGTTGCGCACGGTGGTCAGGCCCGTGCTGGCCACCTTCATCTGGGCGCCGACCGTGTTCGCGTACTTGCTGACTTCCCAGGCATGCTGGACCAGGCCCGTGCTGTACTCCTGGAAAGCGGTCGCCCCCTCGCCTGTCCAGTCGGTCTTCCTGACGAACTCGTCGAGCTCCTTGGCCGCCTTGTTGAGTGCCTCGTTCGCCTTCTGCAGCGCGTCGCCGGCGTTTTCCAGCTCGCTCGGTACCGCGCTGTCGAGGATGTCGAGCATGCGGTTGAGGTCGGTGTTCTCGAAACTCGAAGAACCGAAGAAATTCCCGCCGTTACGGTTGAACCCGAACATCGAGGGGAGATTGTCGACGACCTTGACGACGGTATCGGTTGATTTGAGCCTCTCCTTCACCTCATTCGCCGACTCCTGTTGCGCCGCGATGTGCTCGGCAGGGGTCGACGGCGGCTTCTCCGCGGGCGGTGGTGTCGGCTGCTTCTCGTCACTCATGAAACGTCACCCCATGTCCGTGGGCAGGGACTTGTCGTCGTCGCGGGGCTGCTGCTGCCCGTTCGGCTGGTCCTTCTCGCGCCGCTCCTGCTGCTGTTCCCGCTGCTCGTCCAGGCTTGCCTTGATGGAGTGGAACCGCTGGCGGAGGTCTTCCTCGAGGTTGCCGTACCCGACGTCGGCACCGTGGACGGCGATGCTGAGGATCTCGATCTGGTCGCCCAGTTGCTTGGACAGTCTGACGATCGACTGATGGACCCGCTGGTACTCGGAGTAGAAGTCGTCCGCCTCCGGGAAGCCGCCCGCGCCCGAAGGGACACCGAACGAAGCGCGGGTGACGGTCGCCTGGGCGACCTTCGTGCTGCTTCCGGGGCTGCCTTCCAGCTCGCTGAGGAGCGTGGTCACCTTCTTGTGGAAATCCTTCAGCGCGCCCAGTCCGCGCTTCAGGTCGCCTGCCCCGCCCCCACCACCTGCGTCGAGCACGATGCCCGTACCTCCCCGTTTGCCCCAGCCTGGTCACACATTGCGATCGTGGTGACTCGCTGTCCTGGCGATTGCGTTGCAACCACTCTAGTCACTGGCTATGACAGGCCCAAGTCCCTTATCCCCTACAGGGATCCCTGCCTGAGACGCCGACTCCGGCCTGTGCGGTTGCAACCGGAGGGCGTGGTTCTCGTCACGGTGCGCCACCTGTGGCCGCCCGCCGCGACCGCCGCCGTGAGTCGCGCAGGGCAACCGCTCCGCCGGCGATGGCCGCGACGAGGACGCCGCCGCCCACGAGTACATACGTCGCGAGGCGGGCATTGCGTTCGTCCGGCGTCTCACCCAGATGCAGCTTCGCCGGGGTGGGGGCCTCGACGTTGGTCACGCCGCCGCCGGCGACCGGCTTGTCGATCGGCTTGTCGTCCTCCGTCAGGGCGCGGACCGGGTCGACGACGCCCCAGCCGACCAGCCGGTCCGGGCCGGCCGTTGAGCGCTCCGCGGTCTGCTGGAGCTGGGCGACGATCTGCTCCTGCTCCCAGTCCTTGTGTTTGCTCTTGACGAGGGCGGCGACCGCCGCGACGTAGGGAGCGGAGAAGCTCGTGCCGTTGTCGGCGCAGTGGCCGCCGCCGGGCACCGTTGTGATGATGTCCACACCTGGTGCGGCGATGCCGACGAAGTCGCCCGACTGGGAGAAGGCGGCACGTTCGTTGTTGCGGTCGGAAGACGCGACAGCCAGTACGCCGTCGTACGACGCCGGGTAGGTCTTCTTGACGTTGCCTCCGAGGCCGTCGTTGCCCGCCGAGGCCACGATCACGACCTCCTCGGCGAGAGCCCTGTCGACGGCCTTCTTGAGCAGGGCCGTGGGCTCGACGGCGTTGGCCGTGTCCTGGGAGATGTTGATGACCGACGCCTCCTGGTCCACCGCGTAGTCGATGGCCTCGGCCAGGGTCTTCGCGGTGCCGTGCCCGTCGGCGTCGTTCTGCTGGATCGGAATGATCGTGGCGTCGGGAGCGAGCCCCACGAAACCGGTGCCCTTCGCAGGACGGGCGGCGATGATGCCGGCGACCTTCGTGCCGTGGCCCACGGTGTCCGTGGTGCCGTTCTCCTTGCCGCGCTCGATCTTGTTGCCGTTCTCGTCCTTCAGGTCCTTGGGGAGCAGGTTCGTGCCGCTCCCGGCGTCGACGGCGGGACGGAGCTGGGGGTGCTTGGTGTCGACGCCGGTGTCGATGACGGCGACCCTGACGCCCTTGCCCGTGGACTGCTTCCACAGCTCGTCGAGGAGGACGCGCTGCAGCGCCCAGGGCCGGCCTTCGTACTTCTCTCCGGGATAGGTGCACTGGCCAGGGGCGGCGACGGCGGGTGCGCTCGGCAGGCCGATGAGGGTGATCGCCGTGGCGGCCGCGGCCGCGGTCAGGCGCCTTTTGGTGAAGGTCACGTCTGCCTCAGTCCTCACGAGCCCTGCGGCTGGCGGGCGGCGCCGGTCGACAGGCGGGGCCCGGTCGGCAGGAAGGACGACCAGGCTGCGGGCACGGGGACCGGGTCGACGTCCTTGTAGCCGAGGCGGCTCTGTGCCTGCTTCGCCTCCTGGAGCCGCCGGCTCTTCTCCTCCGCCGAACCGGAGGCGCCGATGCCGGAGTCGTCGGTCGCGGTGTCGCCGTTGGACTGCATCGCGTACCGCAGCCCGGTGTCGGTGACCAGGAAGAGGAAACCGGAATCGGTGGTGGAGCCCTTGAACTGCCGGAAGAGCTGGCCCGATCCAGGCGTGACGTAGGCGCTGCTGGACCCCGTCGGAAGGGGCGCCGGGAAGCCGGTCCCGGCCCAGGTGCTGAGGGTGGTGGCGCCGGTCTTCCCGTCCACCTCGCGCAGCACGTTGCACACGGTGTTACGGCTGCCGTCCGCGGTGCTCGCCGAGTTCACGGGCTCCGGGGCGAGTTGCGGCCACTTCTTGTCCTGCCCGAACGCCTTGCCCGGCTGGAAGGCGGCGGCGCTCACCGACATCGCCCGGCCGGCCTGGCCGAGGTCGATGAGGTCCTTGCTGTTGAGCAGGAGTTTCGCGGTCAGGTCGGAGACCGGGGCGACCCGGCCGGGCAGGACGACGTACTGCTGGTTCTTGGTGCCGTCGGTGGCGGTGAGGACCATCCCGACCCGGTTCGCCTCGGCCGCGAGGTCACCCGGTACGCCGGCGGCCTCGCCGGGCACGCCGGGGATCTTCGGGAAGGTGATTCTGTCGCCCTTGTGCAGGGTGTCCAGCCACGCCGGGGAGACCCGTTGGGGCACCCGGCCCTGACCGACGAGCTGGCGCAGGAGCAGTTCGTCGTCCGCGACCGGGTACGCGGTCCCCGCGGCGTCGATCACGTGACGGTCCTTGTCCTGTCCCTCGACGTAGATCAGCTCGCCGCCGCGCAGCCGGTTGGTCCCCTCGGTCTTGTTCTGCTCACGCTCGGCGAATACGAAGGCCGCCTTCTGGATGGCCCGGCCGCCCTCGCCCGGCCGCTCGCACACCGCCCACCGTTTCGCGGCTCCTGCCTGCTTCGCGTCGGGAAGCCGGTCGGGCGCGTACGGAATGCCCAGGGTGGCGCCGTGGGGGATTTTGCCGTTGTCGAGCACCGACTCGTCGACGTTGATGACCTTGCCCTTGTCAGGGTCGAGCAGGAGCTTGGCGGAGGACATGTTCAGCACCGGGTGGAGCTGAGTCTTTCCGTCAGTCTTCAGAACCACGTAACGGGTCGTCGATTTGCTGGCGATGATGACGTTCTCACCGGGCGCGTTCCACTGCTTCGGTGCGACGGGCTTGAACATTCCCCAGGCCCCGAAGACCGCCAGAATCACGACGCCGACGATGGCGCCGGGGACCACGGCACGCAGCGGGCGCGGGGCGCCCTCCTCGGATCCTGTCGCATTCGGCTGGAGGAACTGCGCGACAAGCCTTCGCTTCGCGAAGGTGTAGGCGTTGAGTTCGTCCCGTCGTGATGCCATCTGTCCGCTGTCCCTCTCCCCCACTGGGCGACCAGGTTCCCACACTCATCGAGACGGCCTGCCGTCCTACCGGCCCCCTACTATGCCTGCTGGCGCTTGCGCCCCACTGCTCAGGTAGGGTGATCGCCCGGTCAACGTCCAATGGATTCTGGTAATTACGGACACGAGGGGGCAACGCGGCGATGAGTACCGCGACTCGCACGCGAAGTGGGCGGACTCCCGCTCGAGCCCCCGGCAATTCCCGACGGCAACGCCGCAATGGAGCCCCTTCCACCACTGCGCCGCAGGCCGTTCCGGCGACGACCACCCTGCGTCCTCTCTCCCGCACCAGCCGCGTGGGACCCTTCGAACTGCGGCAGCTGGTGCTCGTCGAGGCGGGACTGGCGCTGGCGGCCGTGGGAGTCGCACTCGGTGGTCTCTGGCTGATCCCCACCTGCTCGGTGGCGTCCGTGCTGGTACTGCTGGCGGTGATACGCCGACGCGGTCATGCCCTGCCGGACTGGCTCGCCACGGTGGTGGCCCTCCGTTCCCGCAAGCGAGCCTCCGCGCCTTCCGCGGCGGACGTCGACGCCTCGCTCGCCCCCGTCGTGGAGGGGGTGCCCGGGATCCGGCCGTTCCCCTACGTCGACCGCGAGCGCCGCACCGTCGGAATGCTCGGTGACGGCACGTTCCTGACCGCGGTGGTGCGGGTGGAGGCGAGCGGGGCGGCACTGCGCCCGGCCTCCGGAGCCCGCGCGCTGCCGCTGTCCCTGCTCGGCGACGCCCTCGAAGTGGACGACATCGCGCTGGAGTCGGCGCAACTGGTCCAGCAGGTGCGTTCGGCTCCCGCGCCGCATCTGCCCCAGCAGTCGGTGGCCCGGCTCTCCTACGCGCCGCTCCAGGAGCGGACCGGCGCACCGGCACTGCGGATGACGTGGGTGGCGGTCAAACTCGACCCGGAGCTCTGCCGGGAGGCGATCGAGGCCCGTGGCGGCGGCGTCGCGGGCGCCCAGCGATGCCTGGTTCGCATGGCGGACCACGTGGCGAGCCGTATCACCGGCGCCGGCTTCCAGGCGGTGGTACTGGACCAGGAGGAGCTGAACTCCACCATGGCGACTGCCGCGTGCGCGAGCCCCCGGCTGACTGCCCGCCCCGGCGGTCCCGACACGGCACCGCAGCGGCGTACCGCGGAGACGGCACGCGTCTGGCGGTGCGACGACCGGTGGCACACCACCTACGCGGTGGGACGTTGGCCGGACCTGGGCCGTGGCGCGACGCCGCTGCCGAAGCTGGCGTCGCTGCTCACCGCGGCTCCGGCGTACGCGACGACCTTCAGCCTCACGGTGCGCCGTGGCGTACGACAGGGGACCATCGACGTGGGTGGGCACGTGCGTGTCACGGGGGGCTCCGACACCGAACTGGTCGGTGTCCGGCGGGTGCTGGAGCAGGCGGCACGGTCGGCGAAGGTCGGGCTGGTACGCCTCGACCGGGAACAGTTGCCCGGCGTGCTGGCGACCATGCCGCTGGGAGGTGCCCGCTGATGGCCCGGTCCGCAACGAAGCGAGCTCTTCGGGGAGTCCTCGGCCCGCGTCACCCCGGACACACGATGGCCGCCGATCACCTCGGTGCGCTCTCCCTGCCGGTCGGGGACGACGGCGTCGTGATCGGTGACGACGCGGAGGGCCGCCCCCAGATCGTCGGCTTCCACCGTTCGGCTCCGTACGAGGTGCTGCTGATCGGCGGTCTGTGGACGGCCCAGGTGCTGGCACTGCGCGCGGCAGGCACGGGCGCTCGGGTGGCCGTGGAAACAGGCCGCCCCCAGGAGTGGACCACCCTGGCGCAGGCCGCGGGTGCCGGTCTGCAGTGCATCACGCTCCACGACGTGGGCCGCGTCCCGCCGATGGGTGCGACGGTGGGAAGCCCTGTGGTCGTGGTGCGGGACTGTGGCATGCGGCCACCGCGCGGCCGCGTCGTCTCCTCACCGTGGCAGTCCGTGCTGACGCTGCTGCCGTACCTGAGCCCGGTGGCGCCCCGGCTCCTGCGGGACTCGACCATGGTCGGCGTCCAGCGGGTCTCACCGCAGGAAGCCGCCCAGATCGGACGGATTCTGGGGCTGTCCAAGGGCGAGAGCGACGCCCTGCCGACTCTCGCGGACGGTGTGACCCTGTGGTGCTCCGGACGTGAACGCCAGTGGGTGCTGACAAGCGGTACGGACGCGGAGACCGGTCTCCTCGGGGTCGCCCGCCGGATGGACTGACTGCCTTGCCCGCGTACGGGCAGGGCAGCCCGGTTTTCCTCGCGTCACCCCCCAGGTGGACAGTCCGGTGGACGCCCGCCCCCGGCGGCTGAGCTGGCCTAGGATGCCGTAGGCGAAGGCGCGGGACACTCCGCTGTCCGCCGCCCCTTCGGCGTATGGGGCACGTCATCTCGGCTTTTACCGAAAGGAAGTTGAACCATGGGGAGCCAGCAGGAGAAGGACGAGCTGTACGCGCTCGACATCTCCGGAGTCGAGTGGCACGGCGCCCCCGGCACGAGCCCGGACGAGGAGCGCGTGGAGATCGCCCACCTTCCCGGCGGCGCCGTCGCGATGCGGTCGTCCCTGGACCACGACACGGTCCTGCGTTACACGGAAGCCGAATGGCGCGCTTTCGTGCTCGGCGCTCGCGACGGCGAGTTCGACCTGCGCTGAGGCGCGGATCAGAGCGCGTTCACCTTCGATCCAGGTCGGCGCCCGATGGCCCGGGGGCACGGTTCCCGGCCTCGCCGATCCCGGCCGTGCGCGTCGTCATGCGGTACGTGACGACCGACGCCGAGACCGGATTGTTGGGCAGCGCCCGGCGGATGGACTGAGCGGGGCGGTTCCGTACGAGGTTGTGCCGGTTTGCCCCGGCGGATTTCTTGCGCTCCGGTGTACCCGGGTCACCTGGGGGCAAGGCGTGATGTACGGGACAGTAGCCGACGGCAGGACGGGCCTGCCGTAGTGGTGTGGTCGGCGATTAGGGTGGGTCGGGGCACGGCGGAAGAACCTGCGGGCGTACCGGCCGCGTCCCAGGGGGAGAGCCGGGCCGATCCGAAGAAGGCGGTGGCCCCCACCCACGACGGCACAAGGGTGCTCGACCACACCAGGAGGCAAAGTGAACGGCGATCGGGACGACATCCACGGGGGCTGGAACATTCCCGTCGACGAGTCCGACGCGGAGCCCGCAGAGATGACGGGTGAGTTCACCATCGACTACACCCCGCCTGCCTGGTACACGCAGAACGCGTCGGGCGACACCTCTGGCGGGGGCTCCGGACAGGCGCCCACGCCGCCGCCCCCGCCGCAGGGTGCGCCCGTGGCCGTGCCGGGGCTGCCCTCGGGGAGCGGCTACGAGCCCAACTGGGCGGCCACACCCGCTCCGTCCGCGCCGCAGGAACCGGCGCCCGCCTCACCTCCGGTCGTGCCGGCGCCCTCGCCCGCACCGGACGACGCGCAGGCGTCCGGGCCGGCCGCCGCTCCGGAGCCCGCGGCCGCCTCCGCCGAGCCGGACGAGTCCGAACTGTCGTGGCAGTCCTTCGGGGGCGGCAGCGATGTGGAGAGCGGCGCCACCATGCGCTTCTCCCCCGCCGCGCTGCAGCGTGAGATCGCCGAGCGGGCCGCGGCGGAGGCCGGCGGGGCGGATGGCCCCTCCGCCGAGTCCGCCGAGCCCTCGCCCCGGGAGGAGCCGGAGGCAGGCCCGGAGCTCCCCGCGGCGGACGACGCCGCGCCGGAGGACGGCAACGCGGACGGGGACGCCGAGCCCGGCGACAGCACGTTCGGCAGCACGGCCGAAGAGCCCGCCCCCGCCGGCACGTCTGCCGAGGACTCCACCGACGACCAGGACGCCGGCACCGACAGCACCGACTCCGACGACCGCGCCGACGAGCCCCAGGACGCGGGCCCGTCCGCGGACGACGAGCCCTCCGACGCCGCACCTGCCCCGGCCGCCGCCGCTCACAACGCCCCGCCGGCTCCCGCAGAGCCGCAGGACTCCCCCGCGGCCGGTCAGCCCTGGGCGCCGACCGCGCAGGGCGGCGGACTGCCGCCGCTCCCGCCCGAGTTCCAGCCGGCCGCACCGGCGGCGGCCCCGCAGTGGCCCGCGTCCCAAGCACCTGGCGCGGACCTCTCCGCGCTGGCACCGGGACAGCCGGCCGGCTACGGCTTCCCGCACCCGGGACAACCGCAGCCCGGACAGCCGCAGCCGGGCCAGCCCGCCGCCCCTGCCCCTGCGCCGGCCCCCACGCCGCAGGGCGGGTACGGCTTCCCGCAGCAAGGCGCCCCCGGCCAGGCACCCCAGAGCGGTTACGGGTTCCCCCAGCAGGGCGCCCCTGGACAGCCCCAGCCTCAGGGCGGCGGTTACGGCTTCCCGCAGCCGACCCAGCCGCACGCGCAGCCCGCGCCCGGCGCCCCCGGCCAGGCACCCCAGAGCGGCGGCTACGGCTTCCCCCAGCCGGGCCAGCCGCACTCCGGACAGCCCGGCCCGGGCGCGCCCGCGCCGCTCCTCCCGCAGGCCGCCCAGCCGCCGCACGCACAGCAGCCCCAGGCCCAACCGCCGCACGGCCAGCAGCCCCAGCCCCAGCCCCAGCAGGCGCCTCCCCAGCAGGGCGGGCCCCAGAACCAGAACCAGCCCGGGTACGCGTACCCCCACCAGCCGCCCGGTCCGCCCGTCGACCCGCGTACCGCGGGGGCCTGGCCCACGCCGGTCACGCACGACCAGCGTGAGCGTTCGGTGCCGGGCGCTCCGCTCGGCTACACGGCGGCCGTCGAGCTGTCCTCCGACCGGCTGCTGCGCAACAACAAGCCGAAGCCCAAGTCGAGCCGGAATCCCTCCGGCGCCAACCGCTTCAAGCTCGGCGGCAAGAAGGAGGAGGCCGAGCGGCAGCGGAAGCTCGACCTGATCCGTACGCCGGTGCTGTCCTGCTACCGGATCGCGGTCATCTCCCTCAAGGGCGGTGTCGGCAAGACGACGACCACCACGGCGCTGGGCTCGACGCTCGCCACGGAGCGGCAGGACAAGATCCTCGCGATCGACGCCAACCCGGACGCCGGCACGCTGGGCCGCCGGGTGCGCCGTGAGACCGGGGCCACCATCCGAGACCTGGTCCAGGCGATCCCGTACCTCAACTCGTACATGGACATCCGCCGCTTCACCTCGCAGGCGCCCTCCGGTCTGGAGATCATCGCCAACGACGTGGACCCTGCCGTCTCGACGGCGTTCAACGACGAGGACTACCGGCGCGCGATCGACGTGCTGGGCAAGCAGTACCCGATCATCCTCACCGACTCCGGCACGGGCCTGCTCTACAGCGCGATACGGGGAGTGCTGGACCTGGCCGACCAGCTGATCATCATCTCGACGCCGTCCGTCGACGGCGCGAGCAGCGCGTCGACCACGCTGGACTGGCTGTCCGCCCACGGGTACGCCGAGTTGGTGCAGCGTTCGATCACGGTCATCTCCGGGGTGCGCGAGACCGGCAAGATGATCAAGGTGGACGACATCGTGCAGCACTTCCAGACGCGCTGCCGCGGCGTAGTGGTCGTGCCGTTCGACGAGCACCTCGCGGCGGGCGCGGAGGTCGACCTCGACATGATGCGGCCGAAGACGCGTGAGGCGTACTTCAACCTCTCCGCGCTGATCGCCGAGGACTTCGTGCGCGCCCAGCAGCAGCAGGGGCTCTGGACGGCGAACGGCAACCCGCCGCCGCAGGCCGCCCCGCCGATGCCGGGCCACGGCCAGGGACCGTGGCAGGGCCAGCCGCAGCCGGGGCAGCCCGCACCCGGGCACCAGGGACAGCCGCAGCCCGGCCAGCCGGGCCCTGGCCACCCGTACCCGCCTCAGCCACAGCACCCCCAGGCACCGCACCAGCCCCAGCCCCCGTACGGCGGACCCCAGCAGGGATACCCGCCACAGGGCCAGGCCTGGCAGCAGCAGGCTCCCCCCGCCCAGCAACAGCCCCCGGCCCACCAGGCCCACCCGGCCGGTCCGCAGCCCCCCGGGGCCGGCGGACCCGAAGCTCAGGGGCAGGTGCAGGGGCAGGTTCCGCCCGGTCATTTCCCGCCCGCCGGATGGCCGCAGCAGCAGCCCCCGCAGCCGCCGCCAGCCCCTCAGCAGTAACGCGACAGAGGTCTGAACCAATGAGGGCCCGCACCGACTCCCCGGTGCGGGCCCTCGTCGTATTCCCGCAGCCCACACGGTGTTTGAGGGGCCGTTGACGCGGCATGACCACCCTGATAAACCTTCGCTTCACCAGCTGGCGAACCAGAGATCACCAACCCGCCCTCTCCGTGCGAGTAATGACGCGAGGTCACTGTCCATGGTTACAACGGCATCACCCCAGAGCACCCGGCAACGTCCCCGCTTCCGATTGGTCCTCGCCACTGGCGTCGTGGCCTCCGCACTGGTGACGGCAGGCGCCGTGGTCCCCCAGGCCCAGGCACAGCCCCGGACGCAGGCCCCAGCGCAGGCACAGGCCGCCGACGACGACGGCAAGCAGGTCCTCACCGTCGCCGTGTCGCAGAGCATCGACTCGCTGAGCCCGTTCCTGGCCCAGCGGCTGGTGAGCACCTCCATCCACCGTCTGGCCTACGACTATCTGACGAACTACGACCCCAAGGACGGCCACACCGTCCCGGGTCTCGCCACCGAGTGGAAGTCCTCGGCGGACAAGCTGACGTGGACGTACACCATCCGCGACGACTCCGAGTGGTCGGACGGCAAGCAGGCGACCGCCGAGGACGCAGCGTGGACGTTCAACAAGATGATGAGCGACCCGAACGCCGCCACCGCCAACGGCAGCTTCACCGCCAACTTCAAGAAGGTCACCGCGCCCGACCCGAAGACGCTCGTCGTCGAGCTGAAGAAGCCCCAGGCCACGATGACGGCGCTGGACGTGCCGATCGTGCCGAAGCACGTCTGGGAGAAGGTCGGCGACTTCTCGAAGTTCAACAACGACAAGCAGTTCCCGATCGTGGGCAACGGCCCGTTCGTCATCACGGACTTCAAGGTCGACCAGTACGTGAAGCTGGCGCCGAACAAGACCTTCTGGCGCGGGACGCCCAAGTTCGACGAGCTGGTCTTCAAGTACTACAAGGACGGTGACGCCGCGGTCGCCGCCCTCCAGAAGGGTGAGGTGTCGTTCGTCCAGGGGCTGACCCCGGCGCAGGCGAACGCCCTGAAGAGCGCCGAGAACATCAAGGTCAACGACGCTCCCGGCCGCCGCTTCTTCGCGCTCGCCACCAACCCGGGCGCGCAGTCCAAGGACGGCAAGAAGTTCGGCAACGGCCACAAGGCGCTGCTCGACCCGGCGGTGCGCAAGGCGCTGTTCCACGCCACCGACCGCGCGACCATCGTCGACAAGGTCTTCCAGGGCCACGCCGTCGAGGGCGAGGGGTACATCCCGCCGCGCTTCGGGTCGTACTTCTGGAAGCCGGCGGCGGGCCAGAAGATCGGCTACGACCCGGCGGAGGCCGCCCGGCTTCTCGACGAGGCCGGCTACAAGAAGAACGGCAGCGGCAAGCGCGTCGGCAAGGACGGCAGGGCGCTCGACTTCCGCATCCTGTGCCACGCCACGGACCCGAACGACAAGGCGATCGGCAAGTACCTCCAGGAGTGGTGGGGCGAGCTCGGCATCGGGCTGAAGGTCGAGTGCCTCGACAACGTGTCCGACCCGTGGCTCAAGGGGGACTACGACCTGGCCTTCGACGGCTGGTCCGTCAACCCCGACCCGGACTTCGTCCTGTCGATCCACACCTGCGCGGCCCTGCCCGCCACCCCCAAGGACACCGGCGCGACGGACAACTTCATCTGCGACAAGCAGTTCGACGACCTGTACGCGAAGCAGGCCGTCGAGTACGACTCGGCCAAGCGCGCCGATCTGGTGAAGCAGATGCAGTCGCGGCTGTACGACACGGGCTACATGAATGTCCTCGCGTACCCGAACGCCGTCGAGGCGTACCGTACGGACCAGATCAAGTCCATCACGACGATGCCGGAGGCGGCCGGCAACATCTACGGTCAGGACGGCTACTGGAGCTGGTGGTCGGCCGAGCCGGCCGCGGCCGGCGGCAGCTCGGACACCGGCTCCTCCGCCGGTGTGGTGGTCGGCGTCGGCGCGGCCGTCGTCCTCGCCGCCGCACTCGGGCTGTTCGTCGCGATGCGTCGCCGTTCCACCGCGGAAGACCGTGAATAGTCGATGAGCACGACAAGCACGACCGGCACGACCGCTGTGGCGCGGGCCCACGAGGCCCGCGCCGCGAGCGGGAACGTACGCGCCTATCTCCAGTACGTGGCGGGCAAGCTCGGCGGCGCGGCGGTCTCGCTGCTCGCCGTCCTGGTCACCAGCTTCTTCCTCTTCCGGATCATCCCCGGCGACCCGGTGAAGGCCATGACCCACGGCGCGCCGACGTCGGCCGAGCAGATGGCCACGCTGCGGCGGCAGTTCGGGCTGGACAAGCCGATGTGGCAGCAGTTCACCGACTACTGCGGGAGCGCTCTGACGGGCGACCTCGGCATGTCGTACCAGTTCCACGCCCCCGTCGGCGATCTGATCGTCCAGAAGGTCCCGGCGACGCTGCTGCTCACCGGGGTCGCGGTCGTCATCTACTCGGCGATCGGCCTCTGGCTGGGCACCCGTTCCGCCTGGCGGCACGGCAGCCTCGGCGACAGGGTCAACACGGGCCTCGCCCTGACCCTGTGGTCCGTGCCGGGCTTCTGGCTCGGGCTGCTGCTCATCATCACCTTCTCGGTCGGCGTCGGACCCATTCCCGGGATGTTCCCGACCGGCGGCATGGAGTCGGGCGACGAGACCGGCTTCGCGTACGTGCTCGACGTGGCGCACCACATGGTGCTGCCGGTCCTCACCCTGGTCGCCGTGGGATACGCCCAGACGCTGCTGGTCATGCGCTCGTCGCTGCTCGACGAGATGGGCAGCGACTATCTGACGACGGCGCGGGCCAAGGGGCTGCGCGACGACATGGTGCGGCGCCGCCACGCGGTGCCGAACGCGCTGCTGCCGACCGTCACGATGGTCTTCATCAACCTGGGCCATGTGGCCGCCGGTTCGATCCTCGTGGAGACGGTCTTCTCCTGGCCGGGTCTCGGCGGGCTGTTCTACCAGGCGCTCAGCGTGCCCGACCTGCCGCTGGTGCAGGGGTTGTTCGTGGTCTTCGCCGGCGCGATGATCGCGATGAACCTCCTCGCCGACCTGCTGTATCCGCTGCTCGATCCCCGGGTGGGCCGATGACGACGACACCGACGCCGCCGACGAAGACGACACGGCCCGCGCACGGCACCGGGCCGGACGCCGGGCGCGCCCGGACCGCGAGGTCCCTGGCCCGGGAGCGGCGCCGCCACTCCGTGGCCCGCTTCTGGCGCTCGTACCGCGGCCACCGCGCGGGACTCTTCGGACTCGCGGCACTGGCGCTCATCGCGCTGACGGCGCTCACGGCGCCGCTGCTCGTCGGCGGCGACGTGCAGAGCGTCACCAACGCGCCCGGCACGGCCATGGAGAAGCCGAGCGGTGAATTCCCCCTCGGCACCGACCAGTTCGGCCGTTCACTGCTCGGGCTGCTGGTGTGGGGAGCCCGTATCTCGCTCACCGTGGGGCTGCTGGCCGCCGCGCTGTCCGTGGCCATCGGCACGCTGGTCGGGATCATCGCGGGCCACTACGGCGGCTGGCTGTCGACCGTGCTGATGCGGATCACCGACTGGTTCCTGGTCATGCCCACGCTGGTGCTGGCGATCGTGCTGGCGACGGTGATGTCCCGCAACATCTGGACGGTGATCATCGCCATCGGCGTCGCCAGCTGGCCCACCACGGCACGGCTCGTCCGGGCGCAGACCATCGCCGTGGAGTCCCGGCCCTACATCGAGCGCGCCAAGGCCCTCGGCGGCGGACACGGCCACATCATGAAGCGCCACGTCCTGCCGAACGTGATGCCGCTGGTGCTCGCGCAGACCACGCTCGGCATCTCCAGCGCGATCCTGACCGAGGCGACGCTCGCCTTCCTCGGCCTGGGCGACCCGACCGTCGTCTCCTGGGGCGGCATGCTCCAGGACGCGCGGGAGGCGGGCGCGGTGTCCTCCGGCCACTGGTCGTACCTCGCACCGCCCGGCATCGCCATCGCGCTCGTGGCGCTCGCCTTCACCCTGTGCGGGCGGGCCATCGAGTCCGTACTCAACCCGAAGCTGGGAGTGGCACGTTGAGCCAGCTCGAGGTCAAGGACCTGCATGTGACCTACGGCTCCGGGACCCGGGCGGTGCCCGCCGTGCGCGGCGTCGATCTGTCCCTGGCGGCCGGGCAGAAGCTCGGCGTCGCCGGCGAGTCCGGCTGCGGCAAGTCGACGCTGGCCCTGGCACTGCTGCGGCTGCTGCCCGCCTCCGCGAAGCTGACCGGCGAGATCCTGCTCGACGGCGAGGACGTCCTCGCCATGAAGTGGGGCCGGCTGCGGGCCGTACGGTGGGCGGGCGCGTCCATCGTCTTCCAGGGCGCGATGCATTCGCTCAACGCGGTGCACCGGGTCGGCGACCAGATCGCCGAGCCGATCCTGCTGCACCGCCGGTCCACCCCGGCGGAGGCGAAGCGGCGCGTCGGCGAGCTGCTCCAGCACGTGGGGCTGCCCGCGGCCCGCGCCGACGCCTATCCGCACGAGCTGTCCGGCGGACAGCGGCAGCGCGTCATGATCGCCATGGCCCTCGCCTGCGATCCGCGGCTGATCGTCGCCGACGAGCCGACGACCGCGCTCGACGTCATGATCCAGGCGCAGATCCTGCGGCTGATCGAGCAGTTGGTCGCCGAGCAGGACATCAGCCTGCTGATGATCAGCCACGACCTGGGGGTCCTCGCCGACACCTGCGACCGCCTCGCGGTGATGTACGCGGGCCGGGTCGTCGAGGAGGGCCCCGCCCGCGCGGTGTACGACCGCGCCGAGCATCCCTACGGGCGGGCGCTGTCCGCCGCGTTCCCCCGTATCGGCGACCCCGCGTCGCGCCGGGCCCCGCGCGGGCTCCCCGGCGACCCGCCGGACCCGTCGTCGCTGCCGAGCGGCTGCACCTTCCACCCGCGCTGCCCGGTCGCCCTCGACACCTGCTCCGAGCAGGACCAGGAACTGGTCGCGACGGCCGAGGGACACCGGGCGGCCTGCGTGCTGGTCGGGGCGGCAGCCGGTACGGGCGCCCGGACGGAGAAGCAGCTGTGACACAGGAGCCCCTCGTGACCACCTCTCCCCTGCTGTCGGCCGCCGGGCTGCACGTCACCTTCCCCGGCCGCCGGGGCGACCCGTCCGCGCGGGCCGTCGACGGCGTCGACCTCGACATCGGCTCCGGCGAGATCGTCGCCCTCGTCGGCGAGTCCGGCTGCGGCAAGACCACCCTGGCCCGCTCGCTCCTCGGCCTGGTGACGCCGACCTCCGGACGCGTCACCTTCGGCGGGGAACCCCTCGGCCACGGCTCCCGCGCGCTGAAGGCGTACCGCAAGCGTGTGCAGCTCGTGCTCCAGGACCCGAGCGGGTCGCTCAACCCGCGGCACACCGTCTACGACGCCGTGGCGGAGGGCCTGCGGATCCACGGTTACGCGGGCGACGAGCGCGCGGCGGTCGCCGAGGCGCTGTCCCGTGCCGGTCTGCGCCCGCCGGAGCGCTTCTTCCTGCGCTACCCGCACGAGCTGTCCGGCGGTCAGCGGCAGCGCGTCGTCATCGCGGGCGCGCTGGTCCTCGAGCCGGAACTGATCGTCGCCGACGAACCGGTGGCCTCGCTCGACGCGTCCGTACGCGGCGAGATCCTGGCGCTGCTGCTGCGCCTGCGGGACGAACTGGGCCTGTCCGCGCTCGTCGTCACCCACGACCTGGGCCTCGCGTGGAACATCGCGGACCGGGTGGCGGTGATGTACCTCGGGCGGATCGTGGAGTCCGGGCCGGTGGAGGACGTCCTGACGTCGCCGCAGCATCCGTACACCCGGGCGCTGCTTTCGGTCCTGCCGGAGTCGGAGGGCGACCCGGTGGTCCTCACCGGCGAGCCGCCGGACCCGTCCCGCATCCCGGATGGCTGCCGATTCCACGCACGCTGCCAGGTCCTCGCCTCCGGCGAGGCGGACCGGACGGACGTCGCCGACCTGTGCCGCACCCGCGACCTGCCGGTCCTGCCGAACGCGCACGCCCCGCAGGTCGCCTGCCACTGGGCGACGGCATCCCCCTGAGAATCCGGCTCGAAAAAATCTTCCGGAAAACTTCGGCGGCGATGTCGAGAACCGGCGACCGGCTCCGTCCCCGCTGTGAACGCGACGAGAATGGGTCGCACCAGCACAGAGGAGAAACATCATGGCCAAGTACCTGCTGCTGAAGCACTACCGCGGCGCGCCGGCTCCGGTCAACGACGTCCCCATGGACAAGTGGACGCCCGAGGAGATCTCGGCCCACGTGCAGTACATGAAGGACTTCGCGTCCCGGCTCGAGGCGTCCGGCGAGTACGTCGACGGTCAGGCGCTCGCCCCGGAGGGGACGTTCGTCCGGTACGACGGCGAGGGCCGCCCGCCGGTCACCGACGGCCCGTTCGCCGAGACCAAGGACCTCATCGCCGGCTGGATGGTGATCGACGTCGACAGCTACGAGCGCGCCGTCGAGCTGGCCGGGGAGCTGTCGGCCGCCCCCGGGGCGGGCGGGAAGCCGATCCACGAGTGGCTCGAGCTGCGCCCGTTCCTGGCCGCGCAGCCCAACATCGCGGAGTGCCACTGACGTGGACGAGGTCCTTCTCCGGAGCCTCACCCCGAGCGTGCTCGGAATCCTCGTCCGCCGCGGAGCCGACTTCGCGGCGGCCGAGGACGCCGTCCAGGACGCCCTGGTCGAGGCGGTCCGCGTCTGGCCGGCCGAGCCCCCGCGGGACCCGAAGGGCTGGCTGGTCACCGTGGCCTGGCGCCGGTTCCTCGACGCGGCCCGGGCGGACGCCGCCCGCCGCCGGCGTGAGGACCTCGTCGACGAGGAACCGGCCCCCGGGCCCACGCCCCCGGTGGACGACACCCTCCAGCTCTACTTCCTGTGCGCCCACCCGTCCCTGACGCCGTCGTCCGCGGTCGCGCTCACACTGCGCGCCGTCGGCGGGCTCACCACGCGCCAGATCGCCCAGGCCTATCTGGTGCCCGAGGCGACCATGGCGCAGCGGATCAGCCGGGCCAAACGCACGGTCTCCGGGGTGCGGTTCGACGAGCCCGGCGACGTCGCCACCGCGCTGCGCGTGCTCTACCTGGTCTTCAACGAGGGCTACTCCGGCGACGTCGACCTCGCCGCCGAGGCCATCCGGCTCACCCGGCAGCTCGCGGCCGCGATCGACCACCCCGAGGTGGCGGGCCTGCTCGCCCTCATGCTGCTCCATCACGCCCGGCGCGCGGCCCGGACCACGCCGGACGGCAGCCTGGTGCCGCTCGCCGAACAGGACCGCGGCCGGTGGGACACCACCTTGATCGCCGAGGGCGTCGAGATCCTTCAGGCGGCCCTCGCCCGCGACCGGCTGGGCGAGTTCCAGGCCCAGGCCGCCATCGCGGCGCTCCACGCCGACGCGCCCACGGCCGCGGAGACCGACTGGGTGCAGATCGTCGAGTGGTACGACGAGCTCGCACGCCTGACCGACAGCCCGGTCGTCCGCCTCAACCGCGCGGTGGCCGTCGGCGAGGCCGACGGCCCGCGCGCCGGCCTCGCGGCGCTCGCGACGCTGGACGACTCCCTGCCCCGCCACACCGCGGTGGCTGCGTACCTCCACGAACGCGACGGCAACGTCCCGAAGGCGGCCCGCCTCTACGCGGAGGCGGCCCAAAAGGCCCCCACCGTCCCCGAACGCAACCACCTCACCCGCCAGGCCGCCCGCCTCAACACCACGCGCCGCGCTTGACGCTTCGCGACCGGGCCGCGCCCTGCCGCGTCACCGGATCGGCGCCGAGCACCCGCCCGGATCCCGGAACGTCCACGCCCGGCGGACGCCCGCCCAGCGGCCCGCTACAGAACCCCGCGCGGGCGCGGTGACCGGGGCCCGTGACCCGCACGGCCGCCCTGGCCGCGCCGCTCTCGGAGTCTGGGGCCGAGTCCCCCAAAGCGCCGCGCAAAACACGATGGACGGCCGGGAGCTGGGGCGAAGTCCCGATTCCGGGCCCGCACGACCGCCCTGGCGCACCTCCCCGGGGTCTGGGGCGGAGCCCCAAAAGCACCGCGCGGAACGCGATGTACGGGACAGCGCCTGGCGCGAAGCCCCGGTTCGGGACTCGCACAGCCGCCCTGGCGCACCTCCCCGGGGGCCGGGGCGGAGCCCCAGTTTCGGGAAGGGGCGGGGTGGGGGACTTCTCCCACCTGCACACGCCCACCGGAGGGGGCGAAACGGCCGCCCCGGGGCAGGGGGACGCGCAGGGGGCGTGTTCGGGACGTAAGGCGTCGTCGGATAGGGACCGGCAAGTACGGGAAAGCAGTCCCGGACATGCCCCCGGAGCGGCACCCGGACGCAAGCGCACAGGACCGGGCCACGCCCGGACGCGCGGCGGGCCGGACCCACCGGGCCACGCCCGGACGCGTCAGCGAGACGCGTCGTACGCCGCCGTCAGCTCGCGGCACTTCTTCACGTCGTCCCCCATCGCCACCAGCAGCGACTCGATCGTGTCGAACTTCTCCTGCCCCCGCACGTACGACAGGAAGTCCACCGTCACGTGCAGCCCGTACAGATCGAGCCCGACGCGGTCGATCGCGTACGCCTCGACCGTGCGCTCGGTGCCGTCGAACTGCGGGTTCGTGCCGACGGAGATCGCCGCCGGCATGCGTTCGCCGGCGGCCGTCAGCCAGCCCGCGTACACGCCGTCCGCGGGGATCGCGGTGTGCGGCAGGGTCTCGACGTTCGCCGTCGGGAAGCCGAGCTCGCGCCCGCGCTGGGCGCCGCGCACCACGACGCCCTCGACGCGGTGCGGGCGGCCGAGGACCTCGGCCGCGCCCTCGACGTCGCCCTCGGCGATCAGTCGGCGCGTCAGGGTGGAGGAGAACGGCTCGCCACCGCCGGCCTCGCCCCGCACGTACAGGTCGACGACCTCGACGTCGTAGTCGTAGGTCGCGCCGAGTTCGGCGAGGAAGTCGACGTTGCCGGCCGCCCGGTGGCCGAAGCGGAAGTTGGGGCCTTCGATGACGGCGCGCGCGTGCAGCTTGTCGACGAGGACCTTCACGATGAAGTCGGCCGGTGAGAGCTTCGAGAACTCGGCGGTGAAGGGAAGCACGAGCACCGCGTCCACGCCGAGTTCGGCCATGAGGTCGGCGCGCCGGTGGTGGGGCGCGAGGAGAGGGGGGTGGCTGCCGGGGCGGACGACCTCGCTGGGGTGCGGGTCGAAGGTCACGACGACGGACGGCACGCCCAGCTCGCGCGCCCGCTCCACGGCACGTCCGATGATCAGCTGGTGTCCGCGGTGCACACCGTCGTAGGAGCCGATGGTGACGACGCTGCGTCCCCAGTCCTGGGGGATGTCCTCCAAGCCACGCCAGCGCTGCACTGTGACCGCTCCTCGCCCGAACCCGTGTACGTGATTGCCGGTTACGCAGGTCTAAGACTGCCATGCCCCGCGCTCCCGGTCGGCATCGGCACCGGTCCTGCCCGGGTGCCGAGGGACCGGCAAGCCGTCACGGCGGCCCATTCCTGCGGGTCGGCGGCCGGCCAGCGGTCGATCAGCGCGGCGAAGGCGGGCACGTCGCGGGCGAGCTCGGTGAGCCGCCGGTCGAAGCAGGCGGCGCCCTTGGCGGTCCGGACGAGCAGCAGGCCGGTGCGGCACACCAGGGCCCGGGTGCGTTCCTCGTCCTGTACGGCGCTGTTGTGCGCGGCGGCGTGCAGCAGGGCGTCGAGGACGGCGAGGTCGCGGGCCTCGTACTGCTCGTACCGCAGCAGTACGTCGAGCAGCTCGGCCCGCAGCGGCCGGGAGGCTGGACTGCCGACCGCGGCGAGGACGGGGGCGAGGGCGCTGCGGACGCGGGCGGGGCGGCCCCGTACGAGGTGGGTGACGAGGGGGAAGAGCACGTCGCGTCCGTCGGGCGCGTGCTCGAGGCGGTGGTGGACGTAGGCCGCGGCGTGCGCCGCGCCGTCGGGGCGGTGGTCGACGTACTCGCACACGAGGGCGGCGGCCCGGCGGGCGGTGGCGGGGCCGTCGGCGGCCCCGGCGAGTGTGGCGAAGATCTCCTCGGCGTCGGCCACGGGGCCGGGCCTCAGCAGTCGGGCCCGGAGCGCGGCGAGGACGGGGCCGGGGTGGGTGGCCACGGCGTCGGTGAGCGCGCCGACGGGCAGCCGGGGGTCGCCCGTCGCGACGAGGTGCAGGGCCCTTTCCAGGTGGCGCGGCCTGCTGACCGGGTCGCGGACGAGGACGGTGAGCGCGGGCCCGTAGGCGTCCCGGGTGCCGGCGAGCAGGGCGAGCGCGGCGCGCCGGAGCAGTGCCCGGTCGGCTTCGTCCGTGGGCCTGATCAGCGGGACGTGGGCGGCGGCCGCCGCCCGTCGCGCGGGCCGCGGGTCGCGGGCCCAGCGGTCGACGGCCCGGCACATCGCGGCCGGTTCGTCCTCGGCGAGCGCGCGCAGCAGTTCGGCGGCCCGGGGGTGCGGGGTGGCGGCGAGGGCTTCGGTGAGGTGGTCGGTGGCGAGCCCGCGCCGGGCGTAGAGCAGTGCCTGCGCGGCGGCGGCCACGGTGGGGCGTACGGCGGCGGCGGGCCCCGCGGTCAGTGGTGTCTCGTCGTCGAACCACCGGCACAGCAACGGCTGTACGGCCCGGGGGTCGGCCGTCAGCCGCGCGTCGGCGAGCTCCAGATACCGGGGCGCGGCCGGTGCGCCGGCCACGGAGAGCGGTGGCGCGGGGTCGGCGGGGACGAGCCGCCGCAGCAGGTCGAGCCTGCTCGGGTCGCCGAGCGGCAGCCGGGCCCAGAAGCCGGGTGCGTACTCGCCGCCCGGCCGTGCCGCGACGCGGTGCAGGACGGGGAGGTACGGCTCGGCGTCCGGTACGCGTCCCAGCACCTCGCGCAGGAGCGCGGACGCCCACCAGCGGGCCTCGTCCGGGGCGCGCGGGTCGTCGAGCGCGTCGACGAGGCCCAGGAGCCTGGGGACCAGTCGGTGCGCGCCGGGCTCGCGGTCGAGCCGCAGTAGCCCGTGGACGGCGGGGCCGATGCGATGGCGGGGTACGAGGGGGCCGTCCTCACCGGGTGCGCGGTGCGCGAGGGCGCGCAGTGCCGCGTCGAGGTCGAGGTGTCCGCCCTGGATCCAGTCGGACAGGTCCTCGTGGGCGAAGCGGTAGCCGTCGCCCGCCGGGACCAGCAGTCCTTCGGCGAGGACGGCGGACGCCCAGCCGCCCGCCCAGGGGAAGAGCTCCTCGAACACCGCACGGTCGAGCTGTCCGTGCCCGGGGCCCAGGCAGCGCCGGGCGGCCTCGTGCGTCCGGCCGGCGACCGCGGCGGCGAGCCTGCGGACGGCCGTGCCGCGGCTCGGTGACCCCGTCCCGGCGGTGATGCGGACCGCGATCCGCAGGCAGAGCAGGTCCAGGTACGCGCCGTAGACGTCCTGGCGCCCCGGCCTGCCGGGAGGTGTGCCGGGCACGGCCGCGCGCACCTCCGCGAGCAGGCGGAGGGTGAGCGGATGCCGTTCGTCCACGGCCGCGACCGCGCCGGGCCCGATGCCGTACCGCTCACGCGCCTGCCGGGCCTGTTCGACGGTGAGGTCCCCGAGGCGCAGCGCGGGCGGGAACGGCGGCTCGGCCGCCGCTTGCGGCCCGCCGGCCACAGGTGCCGCGTCCGCCGCCGGACGGTGCAGCGTGCCGGGCGGGTAGAGCGCCCCGGCCTCGTCCCACTGCTCGGGGCGGCAGGACACCACCAGCGCGGTTCTGGTGGAACGCAGCCACTCGGCCGTGGTCGGCGTCCACTCCGGCAGGCTCTGCGCCACGTCCGGAGTCGTCTCCTCGAGACCGTCCAGGACGACGAGCAGCGACCGCCCCGCCTCGGCGGCCAGTTGGGCGACGAGGTCCGGGCTCAGGGGCCGCTCCGGTACGGCGAGGATGCGGGCGGCGTCGCGCAGGCCGCGGGCCACGGCGTCGGCGACGGACGTGTCCCCGGCCCGCAGGTCGGCACCGCGCAGCCAGAGGGTGGGGGCCGGTTCCGGGCCGTGGGCGCGGCGGGCGGCCAGGGCGCGCAGTTCGGTCGTCCGGCCGGTCCCGGGGGCGCCGACGAGACCGAGCACCGGGGCACCGCCGGCCCCGGTGAACGCCGCGAACTCGCGCTCCACCTCGGGCCGCCGGACCGGCTGCGGCCGGTCGCCGTCGGGGTCGCCCGCCCGGCCGAGCGTGACGGCCGTCAGTTCGAGGACCGCCGCGAGATTCAGGTCCTGCCCGTACGCGGGGGCGGTGGCCGCGTTCCTCCGCAGGAGGGCGGCGTGCGGTGCGGACCGGGCCGGGCCCAGGGCCCGTGCGACGGCCGCGGTGGGGGCGTCGGGCGGGGGCGGGGGGCCGAGCACGGCCAGGACGGCACCCGTCACGGCGTCGAGCACCGGCCCGCCGGTGGCGGTGCCCGCCGAGCGGAGGGCGTCGCTGCCGTCGGTACCGATGGCGAGCTCCAGCACGCCGCGGTCGGCGGCGAGCACCCGCGCCTCGCGCCAGCCGCCCGCCGCGAGGCGCACATACGTGCCCGGCTCCACGCGTTCGCGTGCGCCGATGGGCAGCGGCGGACGCCGCAGTCCGTCCGTGTGCACGAGGGCGAGACCGCTCTCGGGCAGCAGGGTGACGGTGTCGGCCTCGACGGCGGGCCCGTCGCCGTCCAGCGGCAGCAGAAAAGGACGGGACAGCGCGTCGACCACGTGAAGGCCGGTCACGACCGTGCCGAGGTCGTCGGCGACGAAGCCGGTGCCGTACGTCCGACCGGCCGGATCGCAGATCCGTACCAAACTTGCCAGGCCAGCGCGTCCCATGCCGACGACGTTAGGTCGAAGATGATCAGCGGGAAAAGTCCGCATCACGAACGCGCCCCCCAGTGCACCCCCGTTCACTCCGAGCGCCTGCTCAATCGGGTGAATACGGGGTCCGCGATGGACAGACCCTCTTCGGGGGAACGGAGGGGGGACCGCGGGGCGGCCGGTGGGGGCCGGCCGTCCCGCAACGGATGACACGGCACCGATGACACGGGACGGGCGTCACGGGACGGCCGGGCGCGCGCCGGCCGAAGACAGCGCGTCAGCCGAAGACCGCGAGGCTCTTCGCCTTGCCGCCGCGCTCCTCCACGAGCGCGAGGAAGCGGCCGTCCGGCCCGAAGACCGCGACGGGCGCACGGTCGTGGGCCGGCATGTCGAGCCGTACACCGTTGGTGAGCAGCTTGGCCCGCCGCTCGTCCACGTCCCAGCGGGGGAACGCCGCGGCGGCGGCCTCGGCGATCGGCATGACCGTGAGCTCCTCCTGGAGCTGGTCCAGCGTCTTGGCCGCGTCCAGGCCGTACGGGCCGACCCGGGTGCGCCGCAGCGCCGTCAGATGCCCGCCGACGCCCAGACCGGCGCCCAGGTCGCGGGCGAGCGCCCGGATGTAGGTGCCGGAGGAGCAGACCACGGACACGACCAGGTCGACGACGGCGAGCCCGTCCTCCGTGGTCGTCGCGCGCACGTCGTACACGCGGAAGGCGGACACGGTCACCGGCCGGGCGGGGATCTCGAAGTCCTCGCCGCCGCGCACCCGCGCGTACGACCGCTTGCCGTCGATCTTGATGGCGCTGACCTTGGACGGCACCTGCATGATGTCGCCGGTGAGCTCGGCGACGCCCGCGTCGATCGCCTCGCGGGTGACGCCGGAGGCGTCGGCGGACGAGGTGACCTCGCCCTCCGCGTCGTCCGTGACGGTGTTCTGCCCCAGCCTGATGGTGCCGAGATACTCCTTCTCGGTCAGCGCGAGATGGCCGAGCAGCTTGGTGGCCTTCTCGACGCCGAGCACGAGCACACCGGTGGCCATGGGGTCGAGCGTCCCCGCGTGTCCGACGCGCCGGGTCCTGGCGATCCCGCGCATCTTGGCGACGACGTCGTGCGAAGTGAAGCCCGACGGCTTGTCGACGATGACAAGTCCGTCGGGCGTGACGGTGCGCTGCGTCATTCCGAGGCTTCGTCCCCATCCGCGTCGGCGGACACGTCGTCGGTCTCGGGCTTGCGGTACGGGTCGGGCTCGCCGGCGTACGTCGCGCCGGAGGACACCTCGCGGACCTTGGCGTCCGAGGCACGCGCCTTGTCGAGGAGGTCCTCGATCGTCTTGGCGTTCTCCGGGAGCGCGTCGGCCACGAAGGTGAGGGTCGGTGTGAACTTGGTGCCCGCCGCCGCGCCGACCGCGGAGCGCAGGACGCCCTTGGCGCTCTGCAGGCCGGCGGCGGCGCTGGCCCGGTCCTCGTCGTCGCCGTAGACCGTGTAGAAGACCGTGGCCTCCCGCAGGTCGCCGGTGACGCGGGTGTCCGTGATGGTCACGTGCGAACCCAGGCGGGGGTCCTTGATGCCACGCTGCAGCTTCTCCGCGACCACCTCCCGGATGAGGTCCGCCAGCTTCTTCGCCCGCGCGTTGTCGGCCACTGGTCCGTCTCCTTCTTTGCCTTGCATTCAGTCTTCGTCGCTGTGGAGTCTGCGCCGAACCGACAGCAGTTCCACCTCGGGCCGGGCGGCGACGAGGCGCTCGCACCGGTCGAGTACGTCAGTGAGGTGCCCGGTGTCGCCGGACACCACGGCCAGGCCGATCTCGGCCCGGCGATGGAGGTCCTGGTCGCCCACCTCCGCCACGCTCACGGCGTACTTCCGCTGGAGCTCGGCGACGATGGGGCGGACCACGGAACGCTTCTCCTTCAGCGACCGTACGTCGCCGAGAAGCAGGTCGAAGGACAGTGTCCCCACATACATGTATGTCCGGATGTCCCGCCGGTTCGGGGTCTGGGGCCCCGCCGCGGATGCTTGGCAGGGACACCCAAACGGTACACGCAACGCCGGGGCCGATCGACGGAAATACTTCCGCCGACCGGCCCCGGTCGGGATGCCCGCGGATCAGCCTCGCGGCTTCTCGCGCATCTCGTACGTCGCGATGACGTCGTCGACCTTGATGTCGTTGAAGTTTCCGAGGTTGATACCGCCCTCGTAGCCTTCGCGGATCTCGGTGACGTCGTCCTTGAAGCGGCGCAGACCCTCGATGTTGAGGCTCTCCGCGATGACCTTGCCGTCGCGGATGAGCCGGGCCTTGGTGTTGCGCTTGACCTCGCCGGACCGGATGAGAACACCCGCGATGTTGCCCAGCTTGGACGAGCGGAAGACCTCGCGGATCTCCGCCGTACCGAGCTCGACCTCTTCGTACTCCGGCTTGAGCATGCCCTTGAGGGCCGCCTCGATCTCCTCGATGGCCTGGTAGATCACCGAGTAGTACCGGACGTCGACGCCCTCACGGTCCGCCATCTGCGAGGCACGGCCGGCCGCGCGGACGTTGAAGCCGATGACGATGGCGTCGGAGCCCATCGCCAGGTCGATGTCCGACTCGGTGACCGCACCCACGCCGCGGTGCAGCACGCGGATGTCGACCTCTTCGCCGACGTCGAGC
The DNA here is from genome assembly GCF_053591995.1 of Streptomyces sp. NPDC002835. Lineage (NCBI taxonomy): Bacteria > Bacillati > Actinomycetota > Actinomycetes > Kitasatosporales > Streptomycetaceae > Streptomyces > Streptomyces sp. NPDC002835. Next base: position 55,192 of record NZ_JBSFUW010000012.1, read on the forward strand.
TGGAGCAGCGAGGACTCGAGAGCCTCCACCGAACCGGACGCGTCGCCCTTGATGATGAGGTTGAGCTGCTGGACCTCGCCCGCCTTGAGCACCTTGTCGAGGTCCTCGAGGGACACCCGGCGGGTGCGCTTGGCGAACGCGGCGTTGCGCTCACGGGCGGCACGCTTCTCCGCGATCTGACGGGCCGTACGGTCCTCGTCGACGACCAGGAAGTTGTCGCCCGCGCCCGGGACATTGGTGAGACCGAGCACGAGGACCGGGGTCGACGGACCCGCGATCTCCACGTTCTCGCCCTTGTCGTCGAGCATTGCGCGGACACGGCCGTACGCGTCACCGGCGACCATCGTGTCACCGACACGCAGCGTGCCTCGCTGGACGAGGACGGTCGCGACGGCGCCGCGGCCCTTGTCCAGGTGGGCCTCGATCGCGATGCCCTGCGCGTCCTGCTCCGGGTTGGCCCGCAGGTCGAGCGAGGCGTCCGCGGTGAGGACCACGGCCTCCAGCAGGGAGTCGATGTTCAGACCCTGCTTGGCGGAGATGTCGACGAACATGGTGTCGCCGCCGTACTCCTCTGCCACCAGACCGAACTCGGTGAGCTGACCGCGCACCTTGGTCGGGTCGGCACCCTCGACGTCGATCTTGTTGACCGCGACCACGATCGGCACCTCGGCCGCCTTGGCGTGGTTCAGCGCCTCGATCGTCTGGGGCATCACACCGTCGTTCGCCGCGACCACGAGGATCGCGATGTCGGTGGACTTCGCACCACGGGCACGCATGGCGGTGAACGCCTCGTGACCCGGGGTGTCGATGAAGGTGATGGCCCGCTCTTCGCCGTTGACCTCGGTCGCGACCTGGTACGCACCGATGTGCTGCGTAATGCCGCCGGCCTCGCCCGCGACGACGTTCGTCTTGCGGATCGCGTCCAGCAGTCGGGTCTTACCGTGGTCGACGTGACCCATGACGGTCACCACCGGCGGACGCGAGACCAGGGCCTCGTCGCCGCCCTCGTCCTCGCCGAACTCGATGTCGAAGGACTCGAGAAGCTCGCGGTCCTCCTCCTCCGGGCTGACGATCTGGACGGTGTAGTTCATCTCGTCGCCGAGCAGCGCCAGCGTCTCGTCAGAGACGGACTGGGTCGCGGTGACCATCTCGCCGAGGTTCATCATGACCGCGACGAGCGACGCCGGGTTGGCGTTGATCTTCTCCGCGAAGTCGGTGAGCGAGGCACCGCGCGACAGGCGAATGGTCTCGCCGTTGCCGCGAGGCAGCATCACACCGCCGACCGACGGGGCCTGCATGGCCTCGTACTCCTGGCGCCTCTGCCGCTTCGACTTGCGGCCACGGCGCGCCGGACCGCCGGGACGGCCGAAGGCGCCCTGCGTGCCACCACGGCCGCCGGGGCCGCCGGGACGGCCACCGAAGCCGGGACGACCGCCGAAGCCGCCGCCACCACCGGGACCGCCGGGACGACCGGCGAAGCCGCCGCCGCCACCACCGGGACGACCGCCGCCGCCGGGACCGGCGGGACGGCCTGCGAAGCCGCCGCCACCGGGACGACCGCCGCCGCCACCGGGACGGCCTGCGCCGCCACCGCCACCGGGACCGCGACCGCCGCCGCCGGGACCGCCACCAGGACGGGGACCGGCAGCAGGACGCTGCGGCATCATGCCGGGGTTCGGACGGTTGCCCGCGGGGCCGCCGCCGGGACGGGGCGCCTGCGGACGGGGCATGCCGCCCGGCGTCGGACGGGCACCGCCCTGGCCCTGCGGACGCGGAGCGCCGCCGGGACCGCCCTGCGGACGGGGAGCACCCGGAGCGGAGCCGCCGCCGGGACCGGGGCGTGCGCCACCGGGGCGGGGCGCCTGCGGGCGCGCCATGCCGGTGGAGCCACCGGACGTGAACGGGTTGTTGCCCGGACGGGGACCCGACGGACGGCCACCGGGGCGCGGGGCGCCCTGGCCGCCGGCGGGACGCGCCGGACGCTCGCCACCACGGCCGCCGTCACGCTGACCGCCGGCCGGAGCCGGACGGGCAGGGCGCGGACCGGGGGTGGCACCCGCGGGACGCGGGGCCTGCGGTGCGGCGGGCTGGGCGGGAGCCGGGGCCGAGAACTCGGCAGCGGGCACCGGAGCCGCCGGAGCGGGCTTGGCCGGTGCGGGCTTGGGACCCGGCGTCGGACGCTGGCCGGAGGCCGGCGCCGCGGGAGGGGTGCTGCTCGCCGGGGCCGGCTTGGGGGCCGGTGCGCCGGGCTTGGGGGCAGCGGGACGTGTCGCCTGCGCCGGGGAGGTGTCCCCGGGCTGCGCCGCGGAGGGCGCTGCGGGCTTCGAGGGCGTCGCCTTGCGGGGCGCGCCAGGCTTTGCTGCGGACTTGCCGGCGTTGCCGCCGGGCCCCTGCAGCGCGTCAGTCAATTTGCGTACAACCGGCGCCTCGATCGTCGAGGACGCCGAACGGACGAATTCACCGAGTTCTTGGAGCTTGGCCATGACGACCTTGCTCTCTACGCCGAACTCCTTGGCGAGTTCGTATACCCGGACCTTAGCCACTTCGCTCCTTTTAGGTCCGGGTTACCGCCGGACCGTCGCTACTTCATGGGCGTACTCATCGCGTACTCATCGAGTGCTCATCGCAATCTCGACCTACTTCCGACTCGCGAGGTACCTGACCGCACGGGGTATCCGTGCCGTACTTCTTCTCTTACGGTGCTGCCTGCTCGACATACCGCCGCACCGCGGCGGTCTCGAGCGGTCCCTGGACCCGGAAGGCCCTCGGGAACGCCCGGCGGCGAACCGCCAGGTCGAGACAGACCAAGGCGGGGTGCACGTACGCACCCCGGCCGGGCAGCGTACCGCGATCATCGGGGACGCATTCACCCTCGATCACCACGATGCGCAGCACATCGCTCTTGGCCGCTCGCTCCCGGCATCCCACGCAGGTTCGCTCAGGGCACACGCGGGCATGCGTCCGGCCAGACACGGTTAAGTCTACCTCCCCGCACCGACCTCACCCCTTGGGGGCAAAAATCGAACGGTTGTTGTCCTGATCGTGGTCAGCCTGGACGGCGCCCGTCACCGTTGCAACAGGATTCCGCCCCCGGCCATTCCTCGGCCCGGGTCGCCGGGCCCCTGCCCGCCGCTCAGCGCTCGTCGTCGCTCAGCTCGGTGTCCGGGCGGATGTCGATGCGCCAGCCCGTGAGACGGGCGGCCAGGCGGGCGTTCTGCCCCTCCTTGCCGATCGCCAGGGACAGCTGGTAGTCCGGAACGGTCACCCGGGCGGAGCGCGCGCCGAGGTCGACGACCTCCACCTTGCTGACGCGCGCCGGCGACAGGGCGTTCGCCACCATCTCGGCCGGGTCGTCCGACCAGTCCACGATGTCGATCTTCTCGCCGAGCAGCTCGGCCATGACATTGCGCACCCTGCCGCCCATCGGGCCGATGCAGGCGCCCTTGGCGTTCAGCCCGGAACGGGTGGAACGGACGGCGATCTTGGTGCGATGACCGGCCTCACGGGCGATCGCGGCGATCTCGACGCTGCCGTCCGCGATCTCCGGAACCTCGAGCGCGAAGAGCTTCTTCACCAGGTTCGGGTGCGTACGCGAAAGAGTGACGGACGGACCGCGCACACCCTTCGCCACCCGGACCACATAGGTGCGCAGCCGCAGCCCGTGGGTGTACTCCTCGCCCGGCACCTGCTCCTGCACCGGCAGGATGGCCTCGAGCTTGTCGTCCAGCCTGACCAGTACGTTCTTCGGGTCCTTGCCCTGCTGCACCATGCCGGCGACGACGTCGCCCTCACGGCGCGCGTACTCACCGAACGTGACGTCGTTCTCCGCGTCACGCAGCCGCTGCTGGATGACCTGGCGGGCGGTGGTGGCGGCGATCCGGCCGAAGTCCGACGGGGTGTCGTCGAACTCCTTGGGCTCCTGCCCCTCCTCCAGGTCCGCCGGATCCTCCTTGGCCCACACGGTCACATGGCCGGTGTCCCGGCTGAGCACCACGCGGGCGTGGCGGCGGCTGCCCTCGGTGCGGTGGTACGCGATGAGGAGAGCCGACTCGATGGCCTCGACCAGCAGATCGAAAGCGATCTCCTTCTCCTGTGCCAAGCCCTTCAGGAGCTTCACGTCGATGTCCACGGCTACGCCTCCTCTTCCTTCTTGTCCTTGCGGTTGAACTCGATCTCCACGCGCGCCTTGGCGATCTCGTCGAAGGCGACCCGGCGGGTGGTGGGCCTGCGCCCCTTCACACCCGGCACCTCGAGATCGAGCCCCTCGTCGTCCACGGTGAGGATGCGGGCCACCAGCTCCCCGTTCTCGTGCAGCTGCAGCTTGACCAGCCGGCCGGTGGCGCGCACGTAGTGGCGGTGCTGGGTCAGGGGGCGGTCGGCGCCGGGGGAGCTGACTTCGAGGACGTACTCGCCCTCGCCCATCGCGTCCGTCTCGTCGAGCTTCTCGGAGAGGGCGCGGCTCAGCTCGGCACAGGCGTCCAGTTCGACGCCGTCGTCGGAGTCCACGGTGATCCTCAGCATCCGGCGCCGCCCCGCCCGGGAGACCTCGATCTCTTCCAGATCCAGTCCCGCGGCGCTGACGAGCGGTTCCAGCAGCCCGCGCAGCCTGTCGCTCTGGGTGGTGCTCATCCGGGTGACTCCTCGGCCGCGTGTGCTGTTGTGGGATCGTCGCGTGTCGAAGAAAGGGTATCCGGTCGCGGGGGGTGTTGCCGTCCACCCGCCCGGCCCGCGGGTACGCTCGCCTGCGGCGATGATCACTGCGAACCCGAGGAGACAGGCGTGGGGCGCACGGGGACGACACGAAGACGTGCGCTTCTGGCGACGGGGGCGGCAGCGGCGGGCCTGTTGACGGGCTGTTCGAACGACGCGCCCGCCTCCCGGCGCACGCCGGAGCGATCCCCCGACGCGGCGCGCACCGAGGCAGCGCTCCGTGCGCGCCTGGTGCGCACGAGCACCGCGCTGCGGGACGAGTACGACGCCGTGATCGCCCGTCATCCCGCGCTCGCGGACCGGTTGACGCCACTGCGGGCCGAGGTCGCGGCGCATGTGGTGGCGCTGGCGGGACCGGCGTCGTCGCCTTCTTCCTCCCCCTCCCCCTCGCCTTCTGGTTCCGCGTCCGCCGCGGCGCCCACCACGGCTCCCGACGAGCCCGCCGCCGCCCTGAGGGCGCTGGCCGCCGCTGAGCGCCGCACCTCCGACAGCCACACCACCGCCCTCGCCGCCGCCGAGCCCGAGCTCGCCCGCCTGCTGGCCTCCGTCGCCGCGGCTGGCGCCGCGCATGCGTACTTGCTGACGAAGGGTGACGGCCGATGACCACGGTGGACACGCGAAGCGGCGCGACCGCCCGGCGGGACGCCCTGCAGGCCGCGCTGGCCGCGGAGCACGCGGCGGTCTACGGCTACGGGGTGGTCGGCGGCCGGGTCGGCGACGACCGGGAGAACGAGGCCGCCGCCGCCCACGCCGCGCACCGCTCCCGGCGGGACGCGCTGGCGCGCACCGTGCGCGACCTCGGCGGGCAGCCAGCGGTGGCCGCCGCCGGCTACGACCTGCCCTTTCCCGTGCCGGACGCCGCCGCGGCGATCCGGCTCGCCGCCGTGCTGGAGGACCGCGTGGCCGGCGTCTACTCCGATCTCGTACGGGCCTCCGAAGGGTCCCTGCGACTGGAGGCCGCGGGCGCGCTGCGTGAGGCGGCGGTCCGCGCCGTGCGCTGGCGCGGCAGCGGCGTAGCCTTTCCTGGGCTCGCCGAGCGGGCCGACCGGAACTGACGGGGAAGACGGGGAAAGGGAACCACGGACGTATGGCTTTCGAACCGCCGCAGCGGCTGGTCCGGGCACTCGGTGAGGACGACGAGTGGCTGGCCCGGCTGCCAGAAACCGTCCAGGAGGCGGTGGACCGGCGGAAGCTGGACGTCGAACGGGCCGTCGCGCCGGGCGGCCGGAGCGGCCTGGTCCTCCTCGTACGGCAGCCGGACGGCACCCCCGCGGCCCTGAAACTCGCCCCGCCCTCCGCCGCGCCGGCCCTCGAGCGGGCAGCCCTGGAACAGTGGAACGGCTGGGGCGCGGTGCGGCTGCTGGACGCCACCGACGACGAGTTGCTGCTGGAACGGCTGCACACCGAGGTCTCGCTCCGGTCGCTGCCGGAGGCCAAGGCGCTGCTGGAGGCGGCGGGCACGGTGCGCCGGCTGTGGGTGGAGCCGCCGGCCGGCCACGGCTTCGAGACGGTGGCGCGGCGCACCGGGCGGCAGGCCGAGACGATGCGCGCGTCCGGCGAGCCGCTCGTCGCGGCGGCGCTGGCGGCCCGGGACGAACTGGTCGCGCTGCCGCCCGAGGAGCTGCTGCTGCACGGCAACTTCCGCCAGGGCAAGGTGCTTTCGGGCGACCGCGTGCCGTGGCTGGCGGTCGGACCGGAGCCGCTGGTCGGCGAACGCGCCTACGATCTGGCGCGGTTGGTACGCGACCGGGTCGAGGACCTCGTCGCGTCCTCCGCCGGCCCGTCGGCGGCCCGCCGCCGCGTCAACAAGCTCGCGGACTCCCTGGAGGTCGACCGCGAACGGCTGCGCGGCTGGACGCTGTTCCGGGCGGTGGAGTCGGGAACCCGCGCGGTGGCCGCGGGGCGGCGCGCGGAGGGCGAACTGGCGCTGGAGTTCGCGGGCTGGCTGTAGCGGGGCGGTGGCCGCTGCGCGGGGCTGTTCCCCTACCCTCCCCCTGCGGCCTGGCGGCCGCGGGGGGACCACCACCTTCCCGTAACCGGGCTCTGCCCGGACCCGCGCCTCAAACGCCGGCGGGGCTGGGTGTGGCCGGTCTCGTCGGGGCTCCGCCCCAAACTCCCCCTACGGCCTGGCGGCCGTGGGAGGTGCCCCCAGCGAGGCTGAAGTTGCCCGGGCACATCCAGCCCGGCCGGTGTTTGAGGCCACCGCGCGAAGCGCGGTACCGGGCCCGGGCGAAGCCCGGCCCACCGCCCGGAGGGCGGTAGGGGTCCGGGGCCTGTCCCGGTTCGGGAAGGGGCCGGTAGGGAACAGGCCCCCGGCACGGCGTCAGGCGCGCAGGCGCGCCACCGCCTCCGCGACCGGGAGCTCCTCGCGCTCGCCCGTCCGGCGGTCCTTCAGTTCCACCACGCCCTCGGCCGAACGGCGGCCCGCCACCAGGATCTTGGGGACGCCGATCAGCTCCGAGTCCGTGAACTTCACGCCCGGCGAGACACCGGCGCGGTCGTCGACGAGAACGCGCAGGCCCGCCTCGCCCAGCTGGTTCGCGACGTCGAGGGCGAGCTCGGTCTGGAGCGCCTTGCCCGCGGCGACGACGTGGACGTCCGCCGGGGCGATCTCGGCCGGCCAGCACAGACCCTTATCGTCGGCCGACTGCTCGGCCAGCGCGGCGACGGCGCGGGAGACGCCGATGCCGTACGAGCCCATGGTCACGCGGACCGGCTTGCCCTGCTGGCCCAGCACGTCGAGCTGGAAGGTGTCGGCGTACTTGCGGCCGAGCTGGAAGATGTGGCCGATCTCGATCGCGCGGTCCAGCCTGAGGCCGGTGCCGCACTTCGGGCAGGGGTCGCCCTCCTCGACGACCACGACGTCCAGGTAGTCGTCGACCTCGAAGTCACGGCCGGCGACGACGTTCTTGGCGTGGGTGTCCTGCTTGTTGGCGCCGGTGATCCAGCCGGTGCCCGGGGCGACACGGGGGTCGGCGATGTAGCGGACCTTGGCGAGGCCCTGGGGGCCGACGTAACCGCGGACGAGATCGTCGCGGCCCACGAAGTCCTCCGCGGTGACCAGCTCGACGACGGCCGGGGCGAGGTGCTCGCCCAGCTTGCCGAGGTCGACCTCGCGGTCACCGGGGACACCGACGGCGACGATTTCGCCGTCCACCTTCACCAGGAGGTTCTTGAGGGTCGCGGAGGCGTCGACACCGAGCTGGGCGGCGAGGGTCTCGATGGTGGGGGTGTCGGGGGTGTCGATGTCCTCGGCGGCGGGGTGCGTCGCGCCTTCGACGGCCTTGAGGGGGAAGGTGACGGCCTCGGTGTTGGCGGCGTAGTCGCAGTTCGGGCAGTCGGCGAAGGTGTCCTCGCCGGCGGCGGCCGGCGCGAGGAACTCCTCGGAGGCGGAGCCGCCCATGGCACCGGAGACGGCGGACACGATGCGGTGGTCCAGACCGAGGCGGTTGAAGATCTTGATGTACGCCTCGCGGTGCAGGCGGTAGGACTCCGCCAGACCCTCGTCGGTGGTGTCGAAGGAGTACGAGTCCTTCATCTGGAACTCGCGGCCGCGCAGGATGCCCGAGCGGGGGCGCGCCTCGTCGCGGTACTTCGTCTGGATCTGGTAGAGCATCACCGGCAGGTCCTTGTAGGACGTGCACTGGTCCTTGACGGTCTGGGTGAAGATCTCCTCGTGGGTGGGGCCGAGGAGGTAGTCCGCCCCCTTGCGGTCCTTGAGGCGGAACAGCAGGTCGCCGTACTCCTCCCAGCGGCCGGAGGCCTCGTACGCCTCCTTGGGCAGGAGGGCGGGCAGCAGCACCTCCTGCGCGCCGATCGCGTCCATCTCCTCGCGTACGACGCGGGTGACGTTCTCCAGGACGCGCTTGCCGAGCGGCAGCCAGGTCCAGATGCCCGCGGCGTTGCGGCGGACGTAACCGGCGCGGACGAGGAGCTTGTGGCTGAGCGTCTCCGCGTCGGCGGGGTCGTCGCGCAATGTCTTGACCATCAGACGGGACATGCGCTGGACCTGGGCCATGGTGAACTCCTGCTCGGAACGTGTGATGTGCAGGAGGTTAGCCGGGGCGCACCGGCAGGCGGAAATCAGTTCCCCGTGCCGCTCCCCCGCCGCAGCGGCAGCGGGGCGCCCATCACGGCGTACGGGCTGGGGGCGCTGGGGAAGAGCACCTGGCCCGCGAGGTCCTGGTAGCCGAGTCTGCGGTACAGCGCGCGGGCGGGGCTCTCGGTGTCGATCGCGGAGAGGATGGAGCGGGGCTGGTCCGCGGCGTCCGTGAGGACGGTGATCAGTTCGCGTCCGACGCCGCGCCCCTGGAAGGCGGGGTGGACGTGGAGCTCGGTGATGACGAAGGCGTCGTCGAGCCAGTCCTCGGTCCCGGTCCGGCGCAGATACGGCTCGACGACGGTGGACCACCAGTGGGCGCGGTCGTTGGGCATTCCGTAGACGAATCCGACGAGCCGGCCGTCGGCGGTCGTGGCGCCGAGCGCGCGGGCCCCCGGGTTCTCCAGATGGCGCAGCACGATGTACCGGCGGATGTCGATCTCGTCCTCGGTGAGGCCGAAGGCGAGCGCCTGCACGGCGAGCGCCTCGTCGACCCGTGCGGCAAGGTCGAGCGGTCCGACCACGGCGGCGGGGCCGTGGGCGCCGTCCCCGGTGAGTGCTGGCATGGGCCGAACCCTACTTGTCGTCGTCGCCGCGTACGGGCCCGCGGGCGTCGCACGGGCTGGCCGGTGACGGGCGTGCGGGAGTCAGAACAGCACGCTCATGAAGGCGCCGACCTCGCGGAATCCGACCCGCCGGTACGAGGCCCTGGCGGCGGTGTTGTAGTCGTTCACATACAGGCTGACGACCGGTGACACGTCCGCCAGCGCGTAGCGCAGGACGGCCGCCATGCCGGTCTCCGAGAGGCCGCGGCCCCGGTACTCGGGGGCGACCCAGACGCCCTGGATCTGGCAGGCCCGGTCGGTGGCGGCGCCGATCTCGGCCTTGAAGACGACCTTGCCGTCGTCGATGCGGGCGAAGGACCGGCCGGTGCCGACGAGTTCGGCGACCCGTGCCTGGTAGAGGAGTCCACCGTCGCCGGCCATCGGGGAGACGCCGACCTCCTCGGTGAACATGGCCACGCACGCGGGCATGATCACGTCCATCTCGTCCTTGCGGATCCGGCGGACGTGCGGATCGGGCTCGATGTCCGCCGGCACCCGGTCGGTGACCATCAGCGGCTGGTTGGGGCGTACGTCCCTGGCGGGGCCCCAGTTCGGTTCGAGGAGCCGCCAGAGCTGGGCGGTGGGCTCCGCGGGGCCGACGATGGACGAGCAGCGGCGCCCCGCCCGGCGGGCGCGGTCGGCGAAGGCGCGCACGGCCTCGGGGGTGGCGCAGATGGGGACGAGGTTGGCGCCGGAGTAGCACAGGGAGCGCAGGTGCCCGTCCGCGTACCAGCCCCACATCTCACCGCCGAGTCGCCACGGGTCGAGCCCGGCGACCTGGACGCGGGACGTGACGAAAGCATTCGTCACGGGCTCGCTCTCGAGGATGGCGAGCGCTGCGCCGAGTTCGCCGGGGTCGAGGACCCGGGTGGTGGTCTGCGTCAACACGAGGGCGCCTCATCACACGGTTTGCTGGTCTTGGCACTCTACCCGGCTGGTCCGGGGGGTGGCGCGGGCACGGAAGGACCCCACCGACCGGCGGGGTCGGCGGGGTCCTGGAAGGGCTTCCGGTGGCGACTGCCGGAGCAGCCGGTCAGGCGCCGGGGTCGCCCACGGCGACGACGTCCGGCGTACCGGAGGCGACGCCGTCCTTCTCCATCTGCTCGGCGATCTTCATCGCCTCTTCGATCAGCGTCTCGACGATCTTCGACTCGGGCACGGTCTTGATGACCTCGCCCTTGACGAAGATCTGCCCCTTGCCGTTGCCGGAGGCCACGCCGAGGTCGGCCTCGCGGGCCTCGCCGGGTCCGTTGACGACGCAGCCCATGACGGCGACCCGCAGGGGCACCTCCATGCCCTCCAGGCCGGCGGTGACCTCGTCGGCGAGCTTGTACACGTCGACCTGGGCGCGGCCGCAGGACGGGCAGGAGACGATCTCCAGGCGGCGCTGGCGGAGGTTGAGGGACTCCAGGATCTGGATGCCGACCTTGACCTCCTCGGCCGGCGGCGCCGACAGGGAGACCCGGATGGTGTCGCCGATGCCCTCGGCGAGCAGCGCGCCGAAGGCGACGGCGGACTTGATGGTGCCCTGGAAGGCGGGGCCCGCCTCGGTGACGCCGAGGTGCAGCGGGTAGTCGCTCTGGGCGGCGAGCTGGCGGTAGGCGTTGACCATGACGACCGGGTCGTTGTGCTTGACCGAGATCTTGATGTCGTGGAAGCCGTGCTCCTCGAAGAGGGAGGCCTCCCACAGCGCCGACTCGACGAGCGCCTCCGGCGTCGCCCGGCCGTACTTCTCCAGCAGCCGGCGGTCGAGGGAGCCCGCGTTCACCCCGATCCGGATCGGGGTGCTCGTCTCGCGGGCGGCCTTGGCGATCTCCTTGACCTTGTCGTCGAACTGCTTGATGTTGCCCGGGTTGACCCGGACCGCCGCGCAGCCCGCGTCGATCGCCGCGAAGACGTACTTCGGCTGGAAGTGGATGTCCGCGATCACCGGGATCTGCGACTTCCTGGCGATGGTGGCCAGTGCGTCGGCGTCGTCCTGGGTCGGGCAGGCGACCCGCACGATCTGGCAGCCGGACGCCGTGAGCTCCGCGATCTGCTGCAGCGTGGCGCCGATGTCGGACGTCCTGGTCGTCGTCATCGACTGCACGGAAACAGGCGCGTCACCGCCGACGGCGACCGAGCCGACCTGGATCTTCCGGCTGACCCTGCGGTCGGCGAGCTTCGTCGGAACGGACGGAATTCCGAGAGAAATTGCAGTCATCTGCTGTGCAACCCCAAGGTGTGGATCGAGGTCCCGAGATCGGCGGGCTCCAGCACCCGAGATTACGGCACTGGCGTTCGCCGGGGCACATCGCACACCGATGTCCACCCAAAGGTGACGGCCGGACACAAAGGATGTCCGGCCGTCGGGGTCCTGCGGAAGATCAGGTCAGCTGATCTTCACCGGGTTGACGATGTCCGCCACCAGCACGAGCAGGGTGAAGCAGATGAAGATGCCCGCCACCACATAGGCGACCGGCATGAGCTTCGCCACGTCGAACGGTCCCGGGTCGGGGCGCCGGAAGACCTTGGCGACGTTCCGCCGCAGGGACTCCCACAGCGCTCCCGCGATGTGACCGCCGTCCAGGGGCAGCAGCGGCAGCATGTTGAAGAGGAAGAGCGAGAGGTTGAAGCCGGCCAGCAGCATCAGGAACGTCGCGACGATGTTCGTCGTCGGCACGTCCAGATTGAGCACCTCACCACTGAGGCGCGCGGCGCCGACCACCCCGACCGGGGAGTCGTCCTTGCGCTCGCCGTCGCCGAAGGCGGCGTCCCACAGGTCGGGGACCTTGGACGGCAGGGCGACGACCGCCTCCGCGCCGTTCTCGATCATGCCGCCCATGCGCTCGACGGAGTCGCCGAACGACAGCGGAAGGATCTCCGTCTTCGCGGCGAAGCCGAGGTAGCCGGCCGGGACGAACTCCTCGGGGACGACCTCCCCGTCCTCGTCCTTCTTCGCGACCGTGTTCTCGATGAGCGTGGCCTGAAGGACCTGCTCCGTGCCGCCGCGCTCGACGGTGATCGTGGCGGGGCCGATGGTCTCCCGGATACGGGTCGACAGTGTGGCCCAGTCCTCGACGGGCTTGCCGTTGAACGCGACGATCCGGTCGCCCTCCCGCAGCCCGGCGGCGGACGCCGGCGACCGCGGGTCGCCCTTCGCACAGGTGTCGCGCTTCTCGCTCTGGGCGATGACGCACTTCTGCACGCCGGCGACCTCGGTGGTCTGCGTCGGCGAGCCGAAGGTCATCAGCACGCCGAGGAAGATCGCCACGGCGAGGATCAGATTCATGAACGGGCCCGCGAACATCACGATGACGCGCTTCCACGGCTTGCGCGTGTAGAACAGCCGCGTCTCGTCGCCCGGCTTCAGCTCCTCGTACGCGGCGGAGCGGGCGTCCTCGATCATGCCGCGCCACGGCGAGGTGGAACGGGCCTCGATCCGCCCGTCCTGACCGGGCGGGAACATCCCGATCATGCGGATGTAGCCGCCCATGGGGATGGCCTTGATCCCGTACTCGGTCTCGCCCTTGTGCCGCGACCAGAGGGTGGGGCCGAAGCCGACCATGTACTGGGGCACCCGGATACCGAAGAGCTTGGCCGTGGAGAGGTGACCGAGCTCGTGCCAGGCGATGGAGAAGAGCAGCCCGACCGCGAAGAGCGCGATGCCCAGAATGGTCAACAGAATCGTCATGCGCGAGCCTCCGCCGTCGCCTTCGCTGCCGTTTCACGGGCCCTGGCCCTGGCCCAGGTCTCCGCTTCCAGGACGTCCGCCACCGTCAGTGAGGTTCCCGGAGCCGGGGTGCCGTGCTCGGCGACCACCTCGGTGACCGTATCCATGATGGCGTTGAACGGCAGCCGTCCGGCGAGGAACGCCTCGACGCACTCCTCGTTCGCGGCATTGAACACCGCAGGGGCCGTGCCACCCAGCTCGCCCACGTGCCGGGCGAGCCCCACCGACGGGAACGCCTCGTCGTCCAGCGGGAAGAACTCCCACGTGGAGGCCATGGACCAGTCGAAGGCGGGGGCCGCGTCCGGCACCCGCTCCGGCCAGCCGACGCCGATGGCGATCGGGCCGCGCATGTCGGGCGGGGTGGCCTGGGCGAGCGTCGAGCCGTCCATGAATTCCACCATCGAGTGAACGTACGACTGGGGGTGGACTACGACCTCGATGCGGTCGAAGGGGATGTCGTAGAGCAGATGCGCCTCGATCACCTCGAGTCCCTTGTTGACCAGGGTCGCGCTGTTGACCGTGATCACCGGGCCCATGGCCCAGGTCGGGTGCGCGAGGGCGTCCTCACGGGTGACGTTCGCCAGCTCTGCCCTGCTGCGGCCGCGGAACGGTCCGCCGGAGGCCGTCACGACCAGCTTGCGGACGTCGGCGCGGGTGCCGGCGGCGAGCGCCTGGAAGAGGGCGGCGTGCTCGGAGTCCACGGGGATGATCTGCCCGGGCTTGGCGAGCGCCTTGACCAGCGGCCCGCCGACGATGAGCGACTCCTTGTTGGCCAGCGCGAGCGTACGGCCGGCTTCGAGGGCGGCGAGCGTGGGCGCGAGACCGATGGAGCCCGTGATGCCGTTGAGCACCGTGTGGCACGGGGAGGCGGCGAGCTCGGTCGCGGCGTCCGGACCGGCCAGGATCTCGGGCAGCGGCTCCGCGCCGTACTGGGCGGCGAGCGCCTCCCGCAGCGCGGGCACGGCGTCCTCGCGGGCCACCGCGACCGTACCCGCGCGCAGCCGGTACGCCTGCTCGGCGAGCAGGCCGACCCGCCCGCCGGCGGCGGACAGGGCGGTGACACGGAAACGGTCGGGGTTGCGCAGGACCAGGTCGATGGCCTGCGTACCGATGGACCCGGTGGAGCCGAGGACGACGATGTCCCGGCGGCCTTCGGCTGCGTCGAAGACGAGATGCGGGTCTGCGAGGGGTGATGGGCTGTCGCTCATCCCCCCATTGTGGCCGTACTCCCCGTCCGCCCGGACAGGGAGTACCGCGCACACCGCCGAAGCGTCAGCGGATCGGGCGGTGCACGTTCTCCTTCACCGTCGGGCCGGGGGTGGCGTCGGCGATCCAGGGGCCTTCGCCGCTGGCGTCGATCACACCCTCCTCCAGCCAGGCGTACGTACCGGACAGGACGCCCTTGACGACCTTGCGGTCCAGGTCGTCGGTGTTGGACCAGAGCCGGTCGAACAACTCCTCGACACGGATCCGCGCCTGGTGGCAGAAGGCGTCGGCGAGCTGGTACGCCTCGCGGCCGTGCTCCCCGGACGCCCGCAGCATGTCCGCGCGGACACAGGCGGCGCTCATCGCGAACAGCTCGGCGCCGATGTCGACGATCCGGCCGAGGAAGCCCTGCTTGGTCTCCATGCGCCCCTGCCAGCGGGACATGGCGTAGAAGGTGGAGCGGGCCAGCTTGCGGGAGCTGCGTTCCACGTACCGCAGATGCGCGGACAGGTCCTGGTGACCGGCGGGGTGGAACTCGGCGTACGTACGGGGCAGTTGGCCCGGTCCGGTGACGAGCTTGGGCAGCCAGCGGGCGTAGAAGGCGGCCGCGTTGGCGCCCGCCTTGGCCTTCGCGGACATCGGCTTGTCCGGGTCGATGATGTCGCCGGCGACGGCGAGGTGCGCGTCGACCGCCTCACGGGCGATGAGCAGGTGCATGATCTCGGTCGAGCCCTCGAAGATCCGGTTGATCCGCAGGTCGCGCAGCAACTGCTCGGCGGGCACGGCCCGTTCGCCCCGCGCCGCCAGCGACTCCGCCGTCTCGAAGCCGCGGCCGCCCCGGATCTGGACCAGCTCGTCGGCCATCAGACAGCCCATCTCGGACCCGTACAGCTTGGCGAGCGCGGCCTCGATACGGATGTCGTTGCGGTCCTCGTCGGCCATCTGGGAGGCCAGGTCGACAACGGCCTCCAGGGCGAAGGTGGTCGCGGCGATGAAGGAGATCTTGGCGCCGACGGCCTCGTGCTTCGCGACGGGCTTGCCCCACTGCTCGCGTACCTCGGACCACTCCCTGGCGATCTTCAGGCACCACTTGCCGGCGCCGACGCACATCGCGGGCAGCGAGAGCCGGCCGGTGTTGAGCGTGGTCAGCGCGATCTTCAGGCCGGCGCCCTCGGGGCCGATGCGGTTCGCCGCAGGCACCCGTACCTGATGGAAGCGGGTCACGCCGTTCTCCAGGCCGCGCAGGCCCATGAAGGCGTTGCGGTTCTCGACGGTGATGCCCTCGCTGTCCGCCTCGACGACGAACGCGGTGATGCCTCCCTTGTGCCCCTCCGACTTCGGCACGCGGGCCATGACGACGAGGAGGTCGGCGACGACACCGTTCGTCGTCCACAGCTTGACGCCGTCCAGGACGTAGTCGTCGCCGTCCGGCACGGCGGTGGTGGCGAGGCGGGCCGGGTCGGAGCCCACGTCGGGCTCGGTGAGCAGAAACGCGGAGATGTCGCTGCGGGCGAGACGCGGCAGGTACTTCTGCTTCTGCTCGTCGGTGCCGAACTGCTTCAGCGGCTGCGGCACGCCGATCGACTGGTGCGCGGACAGCAGCGCGCCGATCGCCGGGTTGGCCGAGCCGACGAGGGCCAGCGCCTTGTTGTAGTACACCTGGGTGAGGCCGAGGCCCCCGTACTTGGGGTCGATCTTCATACCGAGCGCGCCGAGTTCGCGCAGGCCGTTGATCACCTCGTCGGGGATCCGGGCCTCCCGCTCGATGAGGGCGCCGTCGATCTTCGTCTCGCAGAACTCGCGCAGCTTCGCGAGGAACTCCTCGCCGCGCCGGGTGGCCTCGCCGGTCGGCATGGGATGCGGATGGATCAGGTCGAGCCGGAAACGTCCGAGGAACAGCTCCTTGGCGAAACTCGGCTTGCGCCAGTCCTGTTCGCGCGCCGCCTCCGCGACCTCTCGCGCTTCGCGCTCACTGATCTTCGGGGTCTGGGGCTTGTGCAGGGGCTTGTCCGTGGGAGCGGACATGAGGCTCACCTCGCCGCGAATCGGGGACCGCCCAGGGCGTGTACCGGACGGTGCTACTCGTTCGTAGTACCCGATTCGGGGCACCTCCACCAGCCCGCGTACGGCAGCGGGAGCAACGGGGACCGGCCGTGGGCCGCGCACAGCGTGCGCCGGCCGGATCAGCGCGCTTCCCTGCGCGCCGCCTCGTGACTACGGCATACCCGGCCTCCGTGCGGGATCAGGCCGCCGAACCGGTACGGGAGGTACGTGGCCGGTTGCCGGAACGGTCCGCGCCAGGGCGAGGCCGATGTCGAGCAACGACGACCGGCCGAGGCGGGCGACCTCGGGGATCGGAGTCCAAACCGACTCGGCGGTCCGGCCGTCCGGCTCAGGGCGGAGCCGGACGCCGGTGCGCGGACCTGGTAGAGGATGCCGACGTTCTGGAGCTCGGGCCGGCCGGGAGATCGTGACGGCGGCGGCCCTCGACGCGGGCGTGGTGACTGACGTCGAGGCGCCGACGGACACCCCGGCCCTGTTCGTCCTGCCGGGAACCCGGCAGGTGCTCCCGAACGCGGCGCGGGGGTGCGGGAACGCCTCGCTCGCGTACGCGCTCCAGTGGTCGTGCAACTGGGTGATGGCGGGGCTTCGGGGTTGAGGTGGGCCTGGTGGGATGGTGGACGCGGCACAGCGGTTCGGCTTCGACGGTCCGGGCCTCACGATGCGCTCCTGGGTCGCGAGGTCCAACTTCGACATGGACATGAGCGACAACCAGCTGGCGTTGTCGACGATCGGCCAGTTCAACACGACGGCGACCCCGCTGCAGATGGCGATGGTGGCGGCGGCCGTCGCCAACGGGGAGATCGCGCACCCGTATCCGGTCGAGCGGACGACTACGTCAGGCGGCACGACGGTCGACGCCACCGGCCGTCGCAGCTACCGCCATGCGATGCGCCCCTCGACCGCCACCCTGCTGCAGCGGCTGATGGTCAAGGCGGTCGAGGAGGGCACGGGCACGAACGCGGCCATCCCCGGGGCGCGCGTCGGTGGCAAGACGGGCACGGCTCAGCACGGCCTAGGCACCACCGGGACGCCGTAGGCCTGGTTCATCGCCTGGGCGCAGGCGGCGGACGCGACCCGGCCGGCGGTGGCGGTGGCGGTCGTCGTCGAGGACGCGGAGGCCAGCCGGGGGACATCAGCGGGGGCGGGAGCGCGGCGCCGATCGCGCGGGCGGTGATGGAGGAGGGGCTGAGGCTGGAGAGGGAGGCGCGGTGGTAGTCCTGAAGTGAGGTCTGCCCGGAGACGACGATGCCCCGTTGTGGTAGCTCTGGAGCGCACCACAACGGGGCATTGTCTTGAACCTGCTCTTAAGACATCCGCTTACAGCTCTTGTAGAGCCGCGCAGATCGCCTGGCCTACGGCTTGGACGTTCTCACGATAGAAGCCGTACTTGTTGTGAAACGCCTCTTCAGAGGAATGGTTCAAGTAGGCGAACGCCAGAGCTCCGTGCACCGCGCGGAGTTCCGCGCGGCTGAGCTGCAGCTCGATGTTCCCCCTCGACCGAAAGTCGACCTCCTGTTTCCTCAGTTCATGGAGCTGCGCGAATTCCTCACCCGAGACGACGGCGATCAACTCCGAGGAGTTCCCGCCGCTGTACAGACTGATGAGAGTTCTCCTGACCAGATCGAACTGAGAGGGAGTAAGGGCCACTCTGTAGCCCTCACCCGCTCGAGAGACTTTTACACTCCGCCGCACGAGGCCTCACCCATCCAACGGGTTGAAGATGCTGTTGAACTCATCCAGGGACTGATGATAGGCGTGCACCATGTACGAATTCTGAACAATCGTCACACCCCTTCCCTGCCCGTCCACTGTCTCCTCGTCGCGCCGTGCGGTCGTTCCCGGCTTCCTCCGGTCGCCATGAGTCATCCCCAGGTTGCGCTGATTCCTGAGATAGTCGGCCAGAGCTCCGGTGTTGCTACCAATACCGTTGATGGTGTGGTCCGCAGCGTTGCTCGCCGAATTGCATTCGGGGCACATGCGCTGAATATTGTAGTCCACTCCGTCAGCGATGTCGTTCCCGTGCGAGTCCTGCAGCTGTTCGTGACGATCGTCACTGATTCCCTCACAGTTGTGCACCAGGACTGGCGTGGCACCCGCCAGCGCGTAGTAGGTGTGAAGGTCGCTGACGGTGAGGTTGTGGACAGTGGCGAGCTGGCTCGTCCGGCGCTCGATCGAGGTGATCCGGACGTAAGTGCCAGCGTTGGTCTGGAGCCACTGGCCGGCGCGCAGGTCGGTGGCTCCGATCCACTCACCGAGCTCGGGGACCCAGAAGGGGTGTCCGTCGGTCGCGCTGACCTGGGCCGTCTTTGTACCCGCCTTGCCGTCGGTGTCGATGGTGACCTTGACCAGGTGCTTGAGGCCCTGGCCCTTGATCTCGGCAGTGACCGTCTCGATCCGGGTCTCCCCGGTCTTCGGGTCGGTCGCCTTGACCTTGTCGCCCGTCTTGACCTTCTCGATCGGCTTGGTCGAGCCGTCGGCCATCAGCACCTTCGTGCCGGGCACGAAGCTGTTGCAGGTGCCGCCTTCCTCGGCCTTGCCGGAGCTACCGCTGCCGCTCGAACCACCGTTGCTGCGCGAAGAGCCGCCGGAGCTGCCGCCCGGCTTGGAGGTGCTGGCCTTGCCGCCCCCGCCCTTGCCGCCACCGGAGCCCTTGGGCTGGGAGGACGCCTTCGGGGCCGCCTTCGCCTGGGACTGCTTCTGGACGGGGTTACCGGTCTTCTTCTTCGCGGCGGCCGCCGCGTCGGCCTTTCTCTTCGCCGCTTCGGCTGCCTTCTTCTTGGCGCGTTGCGCGGCCTCCTTCTTGGCCTTCTCGATGGCGGCCTTCTTGGCCCTGAGCGCTGCTGCCTCGGCGGCCTTGGCGGCCTTGAGGACGGCCTCGGCGGCCTTCTTCGCCTTCTGGAACGCCTGGATGGCGTTGATCGTGCGGTTGACTGCCTTGAGCACCGACGGGATCTTGCCCAGCTTGGCCCACGGGATCGCCCCGATGATCATGCTGCCGCAGGACCACATGTCACCGCCGAAGCAGGCCATGGCGTCGCTGAGTCCGATGAAGTCGCTCAGGATGCTCCAGGCAGCCGCGAGGATCACCGAGGTCAGGGACTTGCCCATGGTGGCCTGCGCCTGCGCGACCTGGGCCGCGGACAGGCCCGCGCCCGTGAGCGCAGCGGCCTTCTCGGAGGCGGTCAGGGTGATCGCCAGACCCGTCGGGTCCGAGTAGGTCACCGGGTTGTTGTGGGCGTAGACGTACCCGTTGGCCTGCAGCGGGTCGTTCAGGTCCATCAACGGGTCGGCCGACAGGAACCGTCCGACCACCGGGTCGTACAGACGTGCGCCCAGCGGCTGGAAGCCGGAGGCGTCGTCCCTCGTCTTGCCCAGGAAACCCTTGTGGCTCTGCAGGTTGACGCCGACGGTATCGGCGCCGCGCTGGTTGCCGAACGGGTCCTGCTTGCGGATCCGCACCGCCATGGTGCCGCTCATGGCGACCTCGGCGTAGGTGGAGCCCTGGTGGTCACCCGTCTGAGCGACCAGTGACTCCGTACCCGTGCCGTAGGCATAGCGCATGACCGAGCCACCAGGGGTGGCGTAGGTGCGCTGCGAGTTGATCAGGACACCGCCCTGCTGGACAGTCACCTCGGCCTCGCCCAGGTTGAGGGTGGCCTGCTTGCCCTTGATGGTCAGCAGGCGCTCACCGTCGGGGCCGTAGATGTGACGGGTGTCGTTCTGGGGCGCCCACAGCTGCGCGGCGGACGTGCCGTCGCAGGTGGCCAGCACGATCGGCGTGCCGCTGGCCGAGTTGGCGCCCTGCACCGCCAGGCAGAGGCCCGACACGATGTGCGTGAGCTGACCGGCGGTGTTCCGCTTCAGCTCCTGCGCGGCCGTGCCATTGCACTTCTGGATCTGGACCGCGGACCCGGCCGTGTTCGCGGCCGGCTGGACACACCAGTTGTCGTAGACGGTGAGCGTGCCCCGGTTGGGGTCGATCTGCGTCCCGGCCACGGGGGCCGGAGTGGAGGTGAACTTCCAGTTCTGGGCGACCGAGGTGTTGCAGCTGTAGAGCTGGATCGGCTGGGAGGCAGTCGCGAGGCCGGACTTGAGGTCGAGGCACTTGTCGGCCAGACCCACGTACGGGGTCTTGCCACCGGTGCCCTGGCCTGTGATCCGGTCGACCTTGCCGTCCGCCGTCCAGGTCAGCGTCTGCTTGTCGCCGTTCTGGAGCGAGGTGATCGACTTGGTCTCACCGGTGAGCTCGTACAGACGCTCGGCCTCGGCCTTGACCTGCGCACCCGCGGGGCCGGTGTAGGTCTTCGACACCTTCGTCAGGGTGTGCGGCTGCGAGCCGTCCGCCTTGCCGTAGGTGTAGTCGGTGATGGCGTCCTTCGCCTCGGCGCCGGTCAGGTCCTTCTCGACCAGCTTCTTGCGGTTGCCCAGCAGGTCGTACTCGTACTGCTGCCAGTAGCCGGAGGTGTCATCGCCGGCGGCGACGTTGAGGGTGCCGTCGGTGTTCTTCGGGGCGGTGCACTTCTCCTTGTCCTTGGAGGTCCAGGCCTCCTTCAGCTGACCCAGCGGGTCGTAGGTGAAGCACTGCCGCTCCTCGATCCCGGTGGCGTGCTCACGGATGCCTGTGACATTGCCGGCGGGGTCGTAGGTGTACTCACGGTTCGTCACCAGGTTGTTGTTGGGCAGCGGGGTCTGCTCGCGGTAGACCATCTGGTTCTGCAGCTCACCGGTGGACTCTTCGAACGAGTTCTGCGTCCACACGCGGTACGGCAGCGCGCCCAGGGTCGAACGCATCACCTGACCGTACGGCGAGTAGACGGTCTCCGTGCCGTACCAGTCCTTGCCGGAGAGGGAGACCGGCTTGCCGTCCTTGTTGTAGCGGACGACCAGCTTCTCCGCGTCGAACTTGCCGACCTTGGGGAGGTTGGCCTCCTCCAGCATGCCGTTGTCGGAGTACGTGTAGCCGTAGGTGTACTCGGTCGGCAGACCCCACGTAGCGGCCAGCGTCGACGGCAGCGACAGCGTCATGGACGTCGGCTGGTAGTCCTTCGTGTAGCCGTTGACCTTCTGCGTGTACGCCTGACCGTCCGTGTAGCGCGTGACGGCGGCGGGCATGCCCTTGCCGCCTGTGACGGAGTCGTACGAGTAGGTGGCGAACGCGGCACCGGTGGGGCCGTTGAGCTTCTGCGCCACCGGCCGGGACAGCTCGTCGTAGCCGTTCCAGACCGTCACACCACGTGCGTTGGTGGTGGTCAGCAGACGCCCGCGGTGGTCGTAGGTGTTCCGCGTCGTGCCCGTGTCCGGGTCGGTCGCGGTCTCCAACTGGCCGCGGTGGTCGTAGGTCCACGACCACGGGTGCGCGGTGTCTGTGGAGCTGGTCGCCTTCGCCACCTGGCCGCGGTTGTTGTACTCGTAGCGCGTCGACGTGAAGCCGCCGGGCGCCGCCGGGTTGAACGTGTCCGTGCGGACGGTGCGGCCCAGGGCATCGGTGTAGACGCGGTAGGAGGAGTTCCCCTGCGGGTGGATCACCTTCGACCAGTCAGGGCCGTACTCGTAGCGGGTCGCCTTCTCGGGGACCGGCTGGGAGATGGCCTCGGTCGTGCCGGTGAGCTTGACCTTGAGAACCGGCATTTCCTCGAGCACGCGGCCGAGGCCGTCGTACTTGTAGCGGGTGATGTTCGGAACCGTGGTGTCCGCGCGCGGCGTGAACAGCTCACCGCTCGGGTCGTCCTGGTTCAGGTAGGCGTTGTTGGTCTGGTAGACCTCACCGGCCGTGTTGTACAGCGTGTCGGTGATCAGACGGCCGCCGCCGTCAGCCTCCTCCTGCGTCTGGCGCTCGCGGCCCAGACCGTCGTAGATCGTGACGGACTTCTCGACCCGGTCCTCGTAGCCACGCGAGTAGGTGGTGACGTACGGAGGCTTGCGGATCTTGCGGCCATCGGGGTCGGCCGGGTCGGTCTCCTCCGCCGGGATCGTGTACTCGGCGCGGAAGTCCGGCACCGACGACGTCGACGGAGTTCGACCCGCACCCCATGCCTCGGCGAGACGGCCCAACGGGTCGAACTTCGCCTCGCTCACGTGACCGTTGGCATCGGTCGTCTTCAGCGCGACCGCACGGCCCGGCTCCAGCTCCTGGACCTGGGTGTGACCGAGCGGGTTGGTCTCGGTCACCTTGAAGACCTGCCCGGTGGGCGGGTCGAAGGCGATCGTGGAGGACTTCGGAACCGGCTGCGCCATCTGGTCCGGGTCTGTCTGCCGGATCACCCTGCCGATGGCGTCGAAGCCGACCGTGCCGCCGGTCTGGAAACCGGTGCCCTTGTCGTTCAGCGACCAGGTCTCGGTCGCGAGACCGCGGGTCGTGGCGCTGAGAGCGGTGCCGTACGCGGTGCCGTCGTACGCGGTGCGGGTGGCGCCGCTCAACGTGCTGAGATCGGCCCAGTCGGCGTTGGCGCAGAGCGACGGGGAGACCAGGACCTGCTTGGACAGACCAATCAGGTTCTTGCCGGTGTGGTGCAGGTACTCCAGCTTGGTGCAGGACTCGTCACCGGTCTTGCCCGTGTCGCCGAGGGACTCCACCAGGGTCGGCAGACCGTGGGTCGACTCGTAGGTCGTGCTGCTCTTGACGGTCCGCACGGTGCGCGTGTCGTCGCCGGTGCCGGAGGACTTCGTGTACGCGATCTCCTCGGGCTCCGTGACGCGCCAGGCCTTCAGCGGGTCCAGGCCGTCGTCACGGTTGCGGCTGGCGAGCTCGGTGGCCGCGGGGACGGTGAGGCTGCGGGTGAGCCAGTTGGTGTCGGCGTCGGTCGCGTTGGTGTAGCTGAATTCCTCGGCGATCCGGCCGGCGAACGCCTCGCGGTCGTAGACGGTCTGGCCGTCGTGGGTGAGCGTGGCGCCCGTGATGTTCTTCATGGGGACGGTGTCGCCCATGCCGCGGAAGAAGCGGGTGACGGCCTTGGTCTTCGGGCCGTCGACTCCCGGCGTGTCCTCGGCCGGGTCGGAGCCCTCGCCGCTGTCGGCGGTGGCCTTGCGCTCGCCCGTGATGACCGCGGTCTGCTCGAAGCCGGCGAAGGTCGAGTAGGTCCGGGTGGACTTCTTCGAGAACTCCGCGTCGGCGAGCTTCCAGCCGGCGTTCTTGTATTCGTACGACGTCAGGGTCGAGTACGAGCCGTCGACGTTCGGCAGCTCTTCGATGGATTCCACGACGTACTTGTGGAACCAGTCGATGTCCTCGACTTCGGAGTCCGGGTGCCAGAACTGCGGGTAGCACAGACGCGTGTTGGCCTTCAGACCGGCCGTGTCCGACTTGGTGGGCAGGCCCTGCCTGCTGGCGCAGCCGTCGAGTGGGTCTCCCCAACTGGGCATCTTGTAGGTGACGACGGTCTCACCGCCGTACTCGTTGATGACACGGCCGATACGCAGCCTGGAGAAGCCGGGACGCGGGTCGATCGGCTTCCCCTTGTCCACGCCTGCCGTCTCCCTCAGCAGGACACGGTTGGGCATGTCGTCCTCGTTGGACTCGAACCGCACCGGGTTGAGCTTGACGGAGGCGTCCGTCGAGCCGTTGCGGGCGTAGCCGGTGCGCTGGATGGACTCCAGCCACAGGGCGGTGTTCGGGCCGGTCTTGAGGACCGGGAAGCTCTGCTTGAGCTGGAACTCGTCGACGACCTGGCGCGCGGTGGTGTCGGTGCGCCGCTGCGCGGACGTGGTGATCTTGTCCAGGCGCTTGCGGGTCCAGAACGTCGGGCCGGCGTTCCAGCACTTCTGCGTGTACGTCGCTGTGACCGCCTGGCAGCGCAGGTCGGCCGGGGTGTCGTACCAGATGCGGTACTTGCCCGGGTCCTTGGAGGTGAAGTTCTCCTCGCTGCAGGTGTGCGTGGTCGACGCGTCGTAGCAGCGCTCGGCGACGGTGAAGCCGACGCGGGCCGGGGCCGTCGCGGAGAAGATCGATTCCTTGCGCTGGCCGTAGTAGATGTGCGACAGGTAGCCGCCGCGGTCGTACTTGACCGGACCCTTGAAGTAGAAGTTCTTCGCGTAGTAGTTCTCCTCCTTCTGCCACCACAGGGACATGGCGTTGCCGTGGATGTCCTCGACGTAGTCGAGGCTCCAGCGCCAGCCCTGGGTGCAGGAGGAGTTCTTCCAGTCGGCCGTGGTCGGACCCTGGTAGCAGTCCTCGCCCGAGTGGTTGCCGTAGACCGGCACGGTGAGGACCGACTTGGTCTGCGGGTCGTCGGTGAGGCTGCCGTTGTCCGACCAGCCCGGGAGCTTGTTCAGACCGAAGTGGTACTTGGTGCCGTCCTTGGTGGTGACACGCCAGTACTCGCCGTCCTTCGCACCGTTGCCGGTGGCCTGGCCCTTGATCCGCTCGACCTTGGAGCCGTCACCGTTGGCGGTGAACCACTGACCCACGGGCTTGCCGTCGGCACCCAGCGGACCCTTCGTGTCGTCCCACACCAGCTCGGTGGTCATGCCGCCGAGCGACAGAGTGGCGTTGTTCGAGCCCCAGCACAGGTCCGCGGTCTTGTGGCCCGAGTTGTTGGACCCGGACTTCTTGGAGTCCTGGCGGCAGTTGTTGTACGTCCGGGTGATCGAGCCCGCGTTGTAGTCCCAGCCGTCACCGATCCAGGAGGCCTGGTTGTTCGAGGCCGAGGTGCGGCCGTCGACCGACTGCGAGTTGTACGACAGGTTGACCTTCGGCATCAGGCCGCCGGCGGTCTCCGGGACCTGCACCTGGTACGCGTAGGTGAAGGCACCGTTCGAAGAACCCGCCGCCCAGGAACCGCTGGACAGCAGCGGCGAGGCGGTGAAGTCACCCGAGACCGAGGCCCCGGTGTCCATCGCGCCCACGACCTGACGGCCCGAGGCGGCCACGACCGGGAAGGCGGCCCGGTGTACCGCGCCGGTCGCCTTCGACGGGGCACCCCCGTCCGGCAGCAGGTTCCCGACCGGAACCGAACCGGTCAGGATCTGGCGGTTCGGGGCCTTCTTCGCCAACTTCGTCTTGGTGGGCGCCTTGGAGGCCGGCACCACCTTGATCGTGCTGCGCAGCCGCTCGACCTCGTCGCCCGCCTCGTCCGTGCCGGACATGGTCTGGACTCCGGCGTCCGGGGCACAGTCACCGGAGTCCGGGGAGTCCACGACACAGTCCGGCAGCAGGACCAGACCGAAACGGCTGGCGGCCTGCGGCCCGTAGAGGTCGGCGAAGCCGGTGGTGTCGACGGCGAGCGTGACCTGCGCGGCCGGGTCGGCCGTCGCCGGAGGCACGACCTCCATGATCATGCCGGGCACGCCCTGGTCCTGCGACGTGGTGGTCGACTTCAGCGCGACCGTCCAGTCACCGGCGATCGCCGCCGGGTCCTGGCCCACCGGGACACCCACCGCGATCGGCAGACCCGCCTGGGTCGTCTGGTTCACGACCGGAACCGTGGCACCCTCCGCGGTCGAGGACGACAGGGTCGCCTTGCCTGCGTCCTCCGCCCACGGCGTGACGGCCTTCGCCTCGTACGGGACGATCGGCTGCTCCGGCGCCGTGCTCAGCGTCTTCGGAGCCTCGGCGTCCTCGGGGAGCGTGGTGCTCTTCGGGATGTCCGGCAGTTCGACCTGAGAGGTCTGCTCCTCACGGCTCATCCCGTCGCCGGGAACGGCCAGGGCCTGCGAGCCCAGACTCGTCACCGTCAATATCGATGACAACAAAAGGACGGTCGCCGTGCGGCTTCGCCGACGGCGCCGTCGTTGTGACTCTGTCATGGCCAGGCGATCCCGCCCCACCCATGACAGTGGAACTGAAGCACGCATACGCGTCGACTCCCACCCAGACGAACAAGACAACGGAGGAGGTGCGGAAACACCAAAGAGCACGCGCCTGGCTCAGGCGCGTGCGTGCGCACTTTCTGTCATGTGCGCTGCATTTTCAAGATCGTGGATGGTGGCCGAGGTGCCACGGAAGTGAGCTTCGCCACGGTGCAACCGCGAGCAGAACCCCGCACCGTCGACCTTTGCTTCAGATCGGACATCGGAGATATTCCCGATCTGATGGCTCATCAAGTGGCCATAAAGTGGATGAACTGATGGCTTGTTATGCCTCTGCCGCACAGTAGGTCACGTATTCATAAATCCTTTGGATATGGACGTCACCTGCCGCTCGTGTGATCGTGTGCGCGCATTACGCCCCGCGGCCCGTCCGTCGGGGCTGTCTGTGCTGTCCGAAAACTGTCCGAAAATCCCTCTGGTTCACACGGGAGTAGACCGCCGTGCCAGCGCCGCCTCGTCTTCTCAGCCCGTTCGTGCGCACGCGCACACGGCTGTCACTCACTCTCGGCCTCGTACTGGCCGCACTCACCGCAGCGCTCCTGCCCTGGTGGCAGCCGAGCGCGCCCCCGAACGCCAAGTCCCCCGTCACGGACGCCAAGCAGGCGTCGACCGGTCCGCGTGACGAGGCCGCCGCCGCGGCCGAGGCAAGGCGGACCGGCAAGAAGGTGCTCGTCGACACGGCGACCACCCAGACCCAGCTGGTCTGGGCGATGCCCGACGGCAAGATGCGCACCCGGATCCACGCCCTGCCGCAGCGCGCGAAGGACGCCAAGGGCAAGTGGGCGCCGATCGACAACACGCTGCGCCGGACGAAGGGTGCCGGCCCGCTGGGCGTCCGCCCGGTCAACAGCGCCGTGCCCGTCCGCTTCGCCAGTGGCACCGAGGCAGCCCGCGCCGACCGCTCGTCGTACAGCCGTCCGCCCCTCGCCGAGGACGTCCCGAACCAGAGCGTCCTCGCCGAGGTCGAACTGGGCGGCCACACCATCGCCTACACCTGGCCGGGCACTCTGCCCGAGCCGGTGCTCGACGGTCCCCGTGCCCTGTACCCCGAGGTGTTCCCGGGCGTCGACCTGCTCCTTGTGGTGCGTGAGGAGGGCGGCTTCGGCCAGCTCCTGATCGTCAAGAACCGCGAGGCCGCGCAGAACAAGGACCTCGCCTCCGTCTCGTACGGACTGCACTCGAAGACCGCGGTCTTCCGTACGGACGCGAAGGCGAACCGGGTCCAGGTCCTGGACAAGGCGGGCCAGGAGATCGGCAGCATCCCGACCCCGTTCGCCTGGGACTCAGGCGGCCGCGACTCCGAGGCCCCGGCGGGCACCCCGCGCCACACCTCGGTCGCGACCACGGCCGACGTGCTGAAGCTGTCGGGTCTGACCGGCATCGAGCCCGGCGCCCGCTCCGCGCAGCTGCCCGTCACCCTCGACGGCGACGACACCGGTGAGGCCCGGCTCCACCTGGACGTCGCCAGGACCGGCCTGCTCACGCACAAGGACACGACGTACCCGGTCTTCATCGATCCGCCGCTCAACAGCGGCTGGCTGGCCTGGACGGTGGCGTACAAGAAGTACCCGAACTCCAGCTTCTGGAACGGTACGAACTTCTCCTCCGGCACCTCCGACGCCCGTGTCGGCTACGAGAGCGAAACCGGCGGCCTCGCCCGCTCCTTCTGGCGCATGAACTTCTCCTCCAGCTACAAGGGGGCGAAGTTCGACTGGGCCACGTTCAAGATCAAGAACAACCACTCCTGGTCCTGCACCACGCGTCAGATGGAGTTCTGGCTGACCGGTTCGATCTCCTCGGGTACGACCTGGAACGCACAGCCGAGCTGGTCACAGGTGCTGCACAAGAAGTCCTTCGCGCACGGCTGGTCCTCCTCCTGCCCGGACGCGTACGAGGCGTTCACCGTGACGGCCGCGGCCCAGAAGGGCGCGGACAGCGGCTGGTCCAACATCACCTTCGGCATGCGCGCGACCAGCGAGAGCGACACCCAGACCTGGCGCAAGTTCGCCGCGACCGGCGCCGTGCTGGAGGGCCAGTACAACCGTCCCCCGTCCCAGCCGACCTCCGGCACTTCCTCGCCCGGTGGCGCGTGCGTGCCCGGCCCGACCAACAGCGTCACCATCGGCCGGACCACCATCACCCTGAAGGCCAAGGGCTACGACCCCGACGGCACCCTGCCCAAGCTGCGCTTCCGCTTCTGGAAGACCGGTGCGACCACCAAGAAGGAGTACGTCGCCACCCCGTCCTCCACCGGCTACGGGCAGATGGTCATCCAGGCCGACGACCCGCTGCTGGCGAGCATCACGGCCAACACCCTCTACTCGTGGGACGTACGCGCCGAGGACTCCGCGGGTGAGGTCTCGACGTTCTTCCCGACCGGTACCGAGCCGTGCCGGATCACCGTCGACCCGACCGCGCCGCCGCAACCGGACGTCACCAGCACCGTGTTCACGGAGGCCACGAGCGACGGCAAGACGTGGGCGTCGGTGAAGTTCGGCACGCCGGGTGACTTCACCTTCACCGCGGCCGGCGCGTCCAAGTTCCGATGGGCCTTCGAGGGCGTCGGCTACGTCGACGCGCCGACCCCGGTCAACGGCAAGGTCACGATCACCGGTGTCCAGCCCAAGCACGCGGGCCCGAACGTGCTGACCGTCTACGCCTACGACGTCAACGGCAACCAGAGCATTCGCGGGGAGTACAGGTTCTACCTGCCGCCGCGCGACAGGGCCGACGGCCCGGGTGACACCGGTGGCGACGACATCGCCGACCTCATCGTCGTCGACGCCGATGGCAACCTGCGGAACTGCGTGGGCGCCCCCGAGGGCGAGCTCTACTCCTGCCTGGCGGCCTCCTACGTGACCGCCGACTCCAAGCTCGACCCGCCCGGCCACTGGTGGAACGGCACCAAGGCCGCGCTCATCGCGCACTACAACGACACCTACCCCGGTGACGGCTCGACCGACCTGTTCGCGGTCGCCCCGGACGGTCAGTTCTGGCTCTACCCGGGCGACGGCTACGGCAGCTTCAACGTCGACGACCGCATCAAGATCCGCCTGCCCGCCAACGCCCCGGCGCCGTCGACCTGGACGCAGCTGAAGGCGACCGGCGACATCACCGGCGACAAGTTGCCCGACCTGGCCCTGCGGGCCGGCACGGCCTTCTGGGTGCTGTCCGGCTACACCGGCGCCACCTTCGAGACCGCGACGCTCATGGAGGGCGCCGCCTGGGCCCCGCGCGACATCGTCAACCTCGCGGACATGAACAAGGACGGCACGCCCGACCTGCTCTGGCGCAACGTGGACAACGGCAACATGTACGTCCGCCACGGCAAGCCCGGCGCCGTCGCCGGCAGCGTGGACCTGGAGTCGATCAAGCTGGCCGCCAACTCCGCCAACGGCGACGTCTCCTTCGGCAACAGCTGGACCGCGGCGAACGTGTCGGCCGCGATCGGCATACCCGACGTCAACAACGACGGGGTCCCGGACATCTGGGCCCGGTTCGCCGACACCGGAAACGTGAAGGTGTACCACCCGTCGACGACCAACACCAACCCACCGGTCAAGACGGTGCTGTCGGTGAACTGGAACAGCATCAAGTCCTTCGGATGACGTCCCGTTCCACACAGCGGTGAGCCCCCGGCGCGATGCGCCGGGGGCTCACCCCGTCTCCCGGGCTTCCAGGACCGCCTCGCCGCCGGCCTCCGGGGCCCTGGCCGGCGCAGCGCGCCGAGGGCCGTTCGGGTACAGGCGGAAGCTGTGCCTCAACTGCACGCCGATCACCCTACGGAAGCCGGGTCATGGCCGAGTGTCAGAACATCCGTACTGGAAGGCACCGCGCTTTCGTCCTTCACGCACACGTGGTTTTCGTGACGAAGTACCGGCACAAGGGTTGTGCTTCCCGCCCGAGGTCGCCCTGTCGAAGCTGGTGAACTCCCTGAAAGGGGTCGGCTCCCGCCGCCTCCGCCAGGAGATCCCCGACCTCGTCCCGGCACTACCGGCGGGCCGACAAGCTCTGGTCCGGTTCGTACTTCGCGGGCTCGGTCCCGCCATGATCCGGCCGTCCTTGCTGGTCAGCACGGAGACGAAGAGAGACGGCCGGAGCCCCCGCACAGTGGGCTCCGGCCGTCGGTCGTGGTGTACGGGCGTTACAGCGCCAGGCCGGTGAGGACCAGCACCCGCTCGTACGTGTAGTCGTCCATCGCGAACGCGACGCCCTCGCGGCCGACGCCGGACTGCTTGGCGCCGCCGTAGGGCATCTGATCGGCGCGGTAGGAGGGGACGTCGCCGACGATCACGCCACCGACCTCGAGGGCGCGGTGGGCGCGGAAGGCGGTGCGGACGTCGTGGGTGAACACGCCGGCCTGGAGACCGTACTTGGAGTCGTTGACCGCCGCGAACGCCTCGGCCTCGCCGTCGACCCTGGTCACGGTAAGGACCGGGCCGAAGACCTCCTCGCAGGCGAGGGTGGTGTCGGCGGGGACGTCGGTCAGGACGGTCGGCGCGTAGGCGGCGCCGTCGCGCTTGCCGCCGGTGAGCAGCTTCGCGCCGCCCTGGACGGCCTCGTCGACCCAGGACTCCACCCGCTTCGCGGCGTCCTCGCTGACCAGCGGGCCGACGTCGGTGGCGGCGTCGGACGGGTCGCCGGTGACCTGGGCGTCGACGGCGGCGACGATCTTCGGCAACAGCCGGTCGTACACCGTCGCGTCGGCGATCACGCGCTGCACAGAGATGCAGGACTGGCCGCCCTGGTAGTTGGAGAAGGTGGCGATACGGGTCGCCGCCCAGTCCAGGTCCTGTTCGGACGCGAAGTCGGCGAGGACGACCGCCGCGCCGTTGCCGCCGAGCTCCAGGGTGCAGTGCTTGCGCGGCACCGAGTCCATGATCGCGTAGCCGACCTTGTCGGAGCCGGTGAAGGAGATGACCGGCAGGCGCTCGTCCTGCACGAGGGCGGGCATCTGCTCGTTCGGGACCGTCAGCACGGACCAGGAGCCGGCGGGCAGCTCGGTCTCGGCGAGCAGCTCGCCGAGGATCAGGCCGGACAGCGGGGTCGCCGGGGCCGGCTTGAGGATGATCGGCGCGCCGACGGCGATCGCCGGGGCGATCTTGTGGGCGCAGAGGTTGAGCGGGAAGTTGAACGGCGCGATGCCGAGCACGACGCCCTTGGGGAAGCGGCGGGTCAGGGCCAGCCGCCCCTGGCCGCCGGCGTCGGTGTCGAGCCGCTGCGCGTCGCCGCCGTTGAAGCGGCGGGCCTCCTCGGCGGCGAACCGGAAGACGGAGACGGCACGGCCGACCTCGCCGCGGGCCCACTTGATCGGCTTGCCGTTCTCGGCGGAGATCAGCTGCGCGAGCTCTTCGGTGCGCTCGACCAGGCGCTTCGACACGTGGTCGAGGGCGGCCGCGCGGACGTGGGCGGGCGTTGCGGCGAACTCGTCGCGCACGGCGTACGCCGCGGCGACGGCCTCCTCCACCTGGGCCTCGGTCGGTACGGAGACCCGGCCGACGAGGCGGCCGTCCCACGGGGAGGTGACGTCGAAGGCGGTCTCGCCGGTGGCCTGGCGGCCGGCGAGCCAGAAGGCGTGGGTGGAAGTCATGCGGGTCCCGGCCCTTCCGAAGTAGTGGGGTCTGCTCTCGGTCGTTCTCTCCACACGGTAGGGCCGCCGGCCCGTCCGGTCGTTTGTCCGGCATGGAGTAGTCGCGTGTCCCGCCTGGCCTCTTTGGCGCGTCGGCGGCGGCGGGGCGGCCCGGCGGTACGGCGGCCGCCCCGCGGCGGCCGCCGGCCGGGCGCGGTCAGCGGCGGCGTTCGGTGGACACGATCAGGCAGACGCCGGCCACGACCACGGTGCCGCCCACCGCGATGGGCCAGGTCAGCCGCTCGCCGAGCACCAGCGCGCCGAGCAGTACGGCGACCACCGGGTTGACGTAGGCGTACGTGGCGACGAGCGACAGCGGCGCGGTGTGCAGCAGCCAGGCGTACGCGGTGAACGCGAGCAGCGAGCCGAAGACGACGAGGTAGGCGAGCGCGACCCAGGAGCGGGTGGAGACGTCGCCGAGAACGAAGCCGTGGTGCTCGCCCCGGCCGAGCGCGACCAGGGCGCAGCCGATGCCGCCGGCCACCATCTCGTAGGCGCTGGCCGCGAAGGGGTCGGCCGGCATCGGAATGCGGGACGACGAGAACGAGCCCACCGACCACATCACGGTGGCCGCGATCACGGTCAGGACTCCGGTGATGCGCACGTCGCCGCTGAGGCCGGGCAGGGTCAGCACGGCCAGCCCGGCCAGGCCCAGAGCGACGCCCGCGTACGCGCCGAGGCCGGGACGCTCGCCGGACGCCCGGCGCAGGACGACGACCCAGGCGGGGACCACCGCGATCAGCAGCGCGGCGAGCCCGGACGGGATGGACGTCTCCGCCAGCACGACCAGGCCGTTGCCGCCGAGGAGCAGCAGCAGGCCGACGACGGCCGCGGAGGCGAGCTGCCTCTTCGTGACCTTGAGCGCCGAGGGGCCGCGCCGCCAGGCGACGAGGGCTCCGAGGATCAGTCCGGCGACGACGAACCGGGCCGCCGCCGAGGCGAACGGCGGCATCGTCTCGACGACGACGCGGATGCCGAGGTAAGTGGAGCCCCAGACGACGTAGACGATGGCGAGCGCGGCCCAGACGGCACTGGAGATCCGGCGGCGGGCGGGGACCGAGGGGGCCGCCGGCAGGACCGGCGCGGGAGCGCGTTCGCCGGGTGTCGACTCGGCTGTGGGGCTTGTCATGCGCAGGAGATTAAGCACTCCGAGGCACGGGAACCAACAATCCTGCCCGACTTCGGGCAGGATTCCGGAAGTTCGGAGGGACTGCCCGAAGGGGCAGGGCTCCATGCCCCCGGCAGGCAGAGGGCGGGCTGGACGGGGCAGGCCGGGCGCCGTGATGGTGGAGGACCGGGCAACGGTGCGGGTCAGGGGAGACGTCGATGAACGCACACGGACACAGCCACGACCACGACCACGAGTGGGAGCACGACCACGGCCGCGGACGCGACCTCGAAGCCGCGGACGAACGTCGGCACGAGGGTGCGCACAGCGCCGCCCCGGCCGGGACGGCCCATGTGTTCCGCGCCGCCGCCACCGGTCGCGCCGACGTGGTCGGCGCCTCCGGACTGGGCGTGCTCCAGCGGGCCGCCGGGAACGGCGCCGTCGGGGCGATGGTGCAGCGCAGCAGGAGCGAGACGGGGGAGGAGTCCCGGGAAGAGGCGCGCTCCCCGGTCCACGACGTGCTCGCCTCGGGCGGGGGGCAGCCCCTCGACACCGACACCCGTGTCGACATGGAGACCCGGATGGGCGCGGACTTCTCCGATGTACGGGTCCACAACGACGCCGCCGCCGACTCCTCCGCGAAGGGCCTCGGCGCCCACGCGTACACGGTCGGCAGCAATGTGGTCTTCCAGCGCGACGCGTACGATCCGTCGTCGCCCCAGGGCCGTACCACCCTGGCGCACGAACTCACCCATGTCGTCCAGCAGCGCAGCGGTCCGGTGGAGGGCACGGAGGCGTCCGGCGGAATCCGCTGTGGCGGCGGCCGCCGATCGTGCTCCCCGTCGTACTGATCCTGCTGGCGTGCGGGATCTGGTTCGCGTGGCCGCGGCTGCCCGGTGTGCTCGGCATCGCGAAGCAGGAGACCGGCACCCCGGAGGCGCTGCTGCCCACGGGGTTCCGCAGCTCCAGCGCGGCGTCCGGCCATCCGGCGGGGGCCGCCTTCGACGGCTTCAACAACCGCTACTGGGCGGCGAAGGAGACGGGCGCCGGCACCGGCGAGTACCTGGAGTGCGACTTCGAGCAGCCGGTACGGGTGACGAAGCTGATCGTGTTCGCCGGCACGTCGGCGAAGAAGGACGAGTTCCTCGCGCAGGCCCGCCCCGCGCGGCTCACCGTGGTGCTCACCTCGGCCGACGGCACCGAGGCGCGCAAGAAGGTCACGCTGCGGGACGAGCCCGGCCAGCAGACCTTCGACGTGCGCGGCAGGGACGTCGTGACGGTCAGGATCGTCGCGGACGCGGCCTACGGGGTCGCGAAGGGCAGACGGCCGGCGGTCGCCGAGATCGAGTTCTTCGGCCGCAGGTCATGAGGCAGGACGCGGCTTCGCCGGCGGCTCGCCCGTCGCCTTGAGCGCGAGCCACAGCTCCATGCGCACGTCCGGGTCGTCCAGCGAGCGTCCGAGGATCTCCTCCACCCGGCGCATCCGGTAGCGCAGCGTGTGGCGGTGGACGCCGAGGTCGGCCGCTGCGGCGTCCCACTGGCCGTGGCGGGACAGCCAGGCCCGCAGCGAGGCGACCAGGTCGCCCCGGCCGGTCGCGTCGTGGTCGCGCAGCGCGCGCAGCATGCCGTCCGCGAACGCGCGCACCGCGTCGTCACCGAGCAGCGGCACGATCGACCCGGCCGCGAGTTCCTCGTGCTCGACGAGGGCGCGCCCTCGTCGGCGGGCCACGGAGAGCGCCTGCTCGGCCTGCTTGTACGCGCCGGCGGCCGCGGCCGGACCGGTCGGCGCCGAGAGCCCGACGTAGAGCTCCGCCTCCTCCGCGTCCCTGGCCGCGTAGGTTCCCAGGCACGCGGTGGCCACCGCGCCGCCGTCCACGGCGAGCACGACCATCCGGTCCTCGACCCCGTCGGGCACCGCGAGAACGGTCTCCCCGGCCCGCGCGGCCGCCGACTCGACCGACTCGGCGAAGGCGCTCAAAGCGGCGGGGCGGCCGCCGGCGGCCGGGTCCGGGTCGCCGTCGGCTTCGGCGATCAGCAGCCGGAACGGGGCGTCGAGGAGCCCGCCGTACAGCTCGCCGGCGACGGCCCGGGCGTGGTCGGGCTGCCCGGACAGCATCATGCGCAGCACCGCGGCGCCGAGGCGCTGTTCGGCGGCCTGCATCGCCCGGGACCGCTCGGTGGTCAGGGTGAGGAGGGCGACCGCGGAGTGCACCGCGTAGCGCTCCGCGGTGCCGAGCGGGGCGCCGGTGCCGACGGCGAGCGCGCCGCGGACCCGGCGGCCCGTGCCGAGCGACTGGAGCTCGACCCGGTCGTCGTCCTCCGTGCCGCCGACGACGGCGCTCGCGGGCGCGGCCCGTTCGCGCAGCCGCTCGATGTCGGCGGTGAGCCGGGCGGCACGCCGGGCGGCCCAGTCGGGGGCCGCGGCGACGACCGCGCCGGACGCGTCGTACAGCGCCGCCCAGCCGTCGATGTGCGCGGCGAGCCGTGCGACGACGGCGCCGGGGCCTTCGGTGAGCGCGGCCCGGGTCAGCTCCCGCTGCGCCTCGAATCCGGCGGTCACGGCCCGGTACTGGTCGGCGGCGATCGCCGCGGAGACGGCTTTGCTGATCGCGATGAACGGCGTGCGGCGGGGCACGGCGAGCAGCGGCAGCCCCTCCTGCCGGGCCGCGTCGACGAGCGCCTCGGGAATGTCGTCGTAGTACACGCCGACGGCGAAGCCCAGTCCGACCACTCCGGCGCCCACCAGCCTGCGCACGTAGCGGCGCATGGCCTCGTGGTCCTCGGCGTCCAGCTTCATGGCCGTGACCAGCAGCAGCTCCCCGCCCTCCATGTACGGCACGGGGTCGGTGAGCTCGCTGACGTGTGCCCATCGCACGGGTGTCTCGAGCCGGTCCTCCCCGGCGCGCACGGTGAGCTTGAGCGCCGAGTGCTGGACGAGCGAGGCGAGGGTGGGCGGCATGGGACCAGGGGCCCTTCGAGGCAGGGGACGGCGGGTGCGGATTTCGCCGTCCCGTATGAACGGCATACCTCGATTCTGCCAGGGTGTCGCAGTGCCGGTTTCCCGCGGCGTCCGCGCACCGTCCCGGCGGCTCAGGTCCGCAGATCGACCAGCAGCGGCGGCGCGTGCTCGCCCCGTACGGTCGTCAGCGACAGCACGGCGTGACCGGCGGGCACGGCGTGGGCCAGGTCCGACGCCGACCAGCGGGCGCGTTCCACCTCCCGTACGGTGACCGCTTCCGCGGTGGGCGCCCTGCCGGTGACCAGGCGGCGCATCATGTGCAGTGCCTTGGTGAGCGGCTCGTCCGAGATGATCTGCCGGTTGGTGACGTCCCGGGTCTGGACCCACTCGGTGCCCCAGCTCTCCGCGAACCGGCCGCCGTCCCACGGGGCCAGCCCCGCGAACGCCATCCGGCAGCCGACCGAGCCGAGCAGCGGACCGCGCAGCGGCTCCGGCACGTCCTCCAGGGTGCGCAGCGCGAGGACGACCCCGGCATGTGCGGAACGCAGCCGCTGCAGCGCGCGCACCGAGTCGGCGGTCACCGTGCTGGTCGCGTCGTCGAGCACCAGGCAGGCGAAGAGCGAGCGGTCGGAGCGGGTGAGCGCGGCCTCGGTGAACTGGGCGAGCACCAGCCGGGCGATGATCCGCGACGCCTCCGCGTGGCCGCGCTCGGGCAGGTCCACCCGGACCCGCATGGGGTGCTCGATGGCCCGCAGGGAGAACGTCCGCCCGCCGCCGTCCGTACGGAAGGACCCGGCGAACGCGGGCCGGTCGAGGAAGGCGATCCGCTCGGACAGCAGCACCCCGATGTCGTCGCCGCGGGCCGACTGCCGTTCCCTGGCGTCCAGTTCGCGCAGTTGCGACGCCTCGCCCGCCTCCTCCAGGGCCGTCCGCAGCGCCCTGAGCGCGGCGGGTGCGCCGCCGAGCAGTTCCCGCAGCTCGGGGACGGCCGGGAAGTGTCCGTGCACGCACCGGTAGGGCCCGACCAGCTGGGCCAGCGCGGTCGCCGCCCGCCGGCTGTCCCCGCCCGGCAGCCCGGCGGAAAGATCCCCGACGAGCGCCTCCGCGAGCACCCGGGCGGCCTCGTCGGGGTCCTCCGCGCCGCCGTACAGGTCGAGGTCGTGCGTGTTCCCCGGCTGCCCCACGGCGATCACCAGGTCGAAGTCCCCGTCGGGGACGACCGCGTTGCCGTGGGCGGTCACGGCGACGACGGCGGCGCGGTTGGCGAGCGCCAGCAGACACAGGGACTCGATCACCGGCCGCACGAGCCGCACGCTCTTGCCCGAGCCGGACGGGCCGACGGCCAGCAGCGACGTGCCCAGCAGGGCCGGCTCCAACGCGACACCTGTGGTGCGGCGGGCATACGGATTGCGTCCGTCGTCGACGACGGTGCCGATCTTGACCTGCCCGGTGGCCAGATCGTGCGTCGCGGTCCGCACCGGCAGGTCCCGCAGCCCCGACGGGTGCGCGCAGGCGGCGGGCCCGTGCCGGCGCACGGTGTCCACGAAGGCGGCGAGCCGCTCCGGCCGGGCGTGCACGCCCTGCCAGGCGCGGCGGATCCGCGCGTAGTCCACGTCCCCGAGGCTCCCGGCCCGCGCCGCCTCCGCGAGCCGCCCGGCCACCTCCCCGAGCCCCGCGGCACGCAACTCGGGCCAGTCGGCGGGGTCGGCGTCCGGCGCCGGGGGCGGCACGGGGGCGGGCTTGTCCCGGCGCACCACGTAACGCCGCCAGATCTCCGGCACGTTGCCGATCCGCGCGAAGAACACGAGCATGCCGCCGCCGATGATCGCGTAGTACACGTAGCTGGCGTTGCCCCATGTCGTCGCGTCGTCGCGCCACGAGTCGGGGGTGAGCACGAGCAGCGGCCAGAGCCAGTAGCGGCCGAGATAGCCGTTCCACAGCAGCGACCAGAGCAGCCAGCCGGTGAGCAGCGAGATCAGCGCGCCGGAGATCAGCCGCCGCGCCGGGACCAGCTCGGGCTCCTCCTCGGGCCGCGCCCGGTGCCCGAACCGCCAGACGCCGGGCTCCGCCTGGGGGCGCGGCGTCCGCAGCCAGTCGAGCACGGCGGGACGCGTCGACGGCGCGTGGCCCGGCAGCGCGGGAGCGCCGGGCGGCACGGACGGCTCCGCCGGTGGACCGGCAGGACGTGGCACGCGATCGGCGTGCGTACCCCGTGCGTCGAATGTGCCTTCGGATTCCATGAAACCGCTGCCCCCTGACCAGCCAGGCCCCGCATCGTGCACGGTCAATCTAGTGCGTAAGCCCTTGGGCGGGCGGCAGACCGGTTCACGTTTCCGGGCGTGGCCGGCCAGGCCCCGGCCCGGGCCCGGCCCTGGCGGGTCCCGAGTACGCGCCCGGCCCTGGCCCGGTCCGGGTGCTTGGGCGTCCGGGTGCCACTCCGGTGGTCATGTCCGGGATCCCCCCTCCGGAGGCCCCGACCCCCGCACCACCCACCGGCGCAGCGCGCCCGCCCCGGGGGACGCCGCGCCCACCGACCCGACCCATCACCGGGCCCGCCCGCCCCCGGGGGCACCGCGCCCACCGGACAGGGCCGGCCCGCCCCGGGAAGCGGCGCCCCGCCGACCCCGTATGGCCGTCGCGGACAACGACGCACCCGCAACACTCCCGATCGGCGCATGCCCGGCGTCGTGCCCCGCGCCTAGCCTGCGGAGAAAGACATCAAGCGTCCGGATACACCCCCAGGAGCCCCGCATGACCGCTATCCCGCAGGAGCGCCGCGTCGTCACCGCCATCCCCGGTCCGAAGTCGATCGAGCTGCAGGCCCGCCGTACCGCGACGGTCGCCGGTGGTGTGGGGTCCGTGCTGCCCGTGTTCACGGCGCGGGCCGGCGGCGGGATCATCGAGGACGTCGACGGCAACCGTCTGATCGACTTCGGTTCGGGCATCGCCGTGACGTCGGTCGGCGCGTCCGCCGAGGCCGTCGTGCGCCGGGCCGGCGCCCAGCTGCAGAACTTCACGCACACGTGCTTCATGGTGACCCCGTACGAGGGCTACGTGGAGGTGTGCGAGCGGCTCGCCGAGCTGACGCCGGGCGACCACGCCAAGAAGTCGGCGCTGTTCAACAGCGGCGCGGAGGCCGTCGAGAACGCGGTCAAAATCGCGCGGGCGCACACCAGGCGCCAGGCGGTCGTGGTGTTCGACCACGGCTACCACGGCCGCACGAACCTCACGATGGCGCTGACGGCGAAGAACATGCCGTACAAGCACGGCTTCGGGCCGTTCGCGCCCGAGGTGTACCGCGTGCCGGTGGCGTACGGCTACCGCTGGCCGACCGGCCCGGAGAACTGCGGCCCGGAGGCCGCGGCCCAGGCGATCGACCAGATCACCAAGCAGATCGGCCCGGAGAACGTCGCCGCGATCATCATCGAGCCGGTGCTCGGCGAGGGCGGCTTCATCGAGCCGGCGAAGGGCTTCCTGCCGGCGGTGGTGAAGTTCGCGAACGACAACGGGATCGTGTTCGTCGCCGACGAGATCCAGTCCGGTTTCTGCCGCACCGGCCAGTGGTTCGCCTGTGAGGACGAGGGCATCGTCCCGGACCTGATCACCACGGCGAAGGGCATCGCCGGCGGTCTGCCGCTCGCCGCGGTGACCGGCCGCGCCGAGATCATGGACGCGGCGCACGCGGGCGGCCTGGGCGGCACGTACGGCGGCAACCCGGTGGCGTGCGCCGGTGCGCTCGGCTCGATCGAGACGATGAAGGAGCTCGACCTCAACGCCAGGGCGAAGCGCATCGAGGAGGTCATGAAGGGCCGCCTGGCCGCGATGCAGGAGAAGTACGAGATCGTCGGTGACATCCGCGGCCGCGGTGCGATGGTCGCGATCGAGCTGGTGAAGGACCCGGCGACGAAGGAGCCGAACCCGGAGGCGGCCGGCGCGCTGGCCAAGGCGTGCCACGCGGAGGGCCTGCTCGTTCTCACCTGCGGCACGTACGGCAATGTGCTGCGTTTCCTCCCGCCGCTGGTAATCGGCGAGGACCTGCTGAACGAGGGTCTCGACATCCTCGAGCAGGCGTTCGCCCGCGTCTGACCGGCGGCGAAGGCAGCGCTCTGTGAAGAAGCTGTGGGGGGCCGATGGCGGGATGGAATTCCGGCTGTCGGTCCCCTTCCCGCTGGCGTACGGTTTCCGCAGATGAGAGAAACACCCCGCTCGCAGGAGACTGCGGGCGATTCCAGGCCGGAGCCTCCCCAGCCCCGACCTGGTCGTGCCCTCGCGCACACCACTGGAGCTTCAGGCTCCGGAACTCCTCACCGATCGGATGGCCGCCCGCCCCAAACCCCCCGGGGCGCGCGGCAAACCGGTCCGGCCGGCCACCTCGGAACAACCCCCCCTGTTCCGAGGCGGCCGGCCTCTCGGCGTTCCCGCACCGCCGTCGGCCTGTGCGTGGTGCTCTTCGTGTCGGTCACCTGGCAGGTGGCGGTCGAGGGGCCGTTGTTGACCGCGGACGTGGCGCTGGGCCGGGCCCTGTTCGGCGCCGGGCCGGCCGCCGTCACCGAACTGTTCGCGGATCTCGGGAACATGGCTGTCGCGCTGCCCGTGCTGGCCGCGGCGGTCGGATACGTCCTGGTGCGTGACCGGCGGCAGTGGCGGGCGGCGCTGACTGCCGTGGCCGTGATGGCGGCGGTGCCCGCGCTCGTCGTTCCGCTGAAGCTGCTGGTCGCGCGCCCGGCCCCGCTGGAGCCGGGCACCGGCTGGTATCCGTCGGGTCACACGGCGACGGCGATGGTCGCGTACGGCACGGCGGCGTTGCTGGTCACGCCGTATCTGCGGCGGAGGTGGGCGATGCCCGTCGCCGTGGTGCTGACGGTGGCGACGGGCATCGGCCTGGTGCTGCGCGGCTATCACTGGCCGCTGGACGTGGTGGGCAGTCTCTGTCTGTTCGGGGCGCTGCTGCCCTTCGTCGGGGTCGGCGTCAGCGCCACGCGTAGGCGTCCAAGTTCTTCGAGAACGCGTACTGGTTGAAGCGGTCCCAGTTGGTGACTCCTCCACCCCCTGAAGGGGGTGGCTTCTCGCTATGCCGGTTGGGCTTCGCGACGGACCGGGCCGGGCCGGTCGACCAGCCGGGTCAGCACGTCCAGGGTGGGATAGGCCAGTTCGCCGGGGAGGATCAGCACGTCCCAGCGCCGGCCGGCGGGCAGGAGGGCGATCCCGTGCTGGTTCCGTTCCCACTCCCGCCGGCAGGCGTCCGGGTCCGGCGCCACCGCCGCCAGCCATTCCATCGCGATCCTTGCCCCCGAGCCGCGCATGTCATGATCTCCGTCCCGTGTGCAGTGGTTCCACACGGAAGAGAGAGCGTGGCGGCGCCGTCCTATGACGCGACTTCGGGGCTCTGTTCACGCGACTTCGGCCGGCGGCGGACAGCACCGGCCCGCAACTCAGCTGTCGAAGCCGAGACCGAGGCGGTCCATCGTCCGCAGCCACAGATTGCGCCGGCCGCCGTTGGCGTCCGCCCTGGCCATGGACCACTTGGTGAGACCGATACCGGCCCAGGCCACCGGCTCCGGCGGGAACGGCAGCGGCTTGCTGCGGACCATCTCGAGCTCCGTCCGCTCGGTCCGTTCGCCGGACAGCAGGTCGAGCATCACGTCGGCGCCGAACCGGGTCGCGCCGACGCCCAGGCCCGTGAAGCCGGCCGCGTAGGCGACCTTGCCGGCGTGCGCGGTGCCGAAGAAGGCGGAGAAGCGCGTACAGGTGTCGATGGCGCCGCCCCAGGCGTGGCTGAAGCGGAGCCCTTCGAGCTGGGGGAAGCAGCGGAAGAAGTGCGACGCGAGCTTGAGATACGTCTCGGGCCGGTGGTCCATCTCGGCACTGACCCTGCCGCCGAAGGGGTAGACCGCGTCGTAGCCGCCCCACAGGATGCGGTGGTCGGCGGTGATGCGGAAGTAGTGGAACTGGTTGGCGCTGTCGCCGAGTCCCTGCCGGCGTTTCCAGCCCACGGAGGCGAGTTGGGCGGCGCTGAGCGGCTCGGTCATCAGGGCGTAGTCGTAGACGGGGACGGTGTAGGCGCGCACGCGCCGGATCAGCGACGGGAAGACGTTGGTGCCCAGCGCGACCCGGTGGGCGAGGACCCGGCCGTACGGGGTGGGCACGACCACCCCGGGGCCACTGGCGGCGAGCCGCAGGCCGGGAGTGTTCTCGTAGATGCGGACGCCGAGGTCGAGGCAGGTCTGCTTCAGACCCCAGGCCAGCTTCGCCGGGTGCAGCATCGCGACGCCCTGCCGGTCCCAGAGTCCGCCGAGGAAGGTCGGCGAGTCGACCTCGGCCCGTACGGCGTCCGCGTCGAGGAGTTCGAGGCCGGTGAAGCCGAGCCGGGTGGCCTGTTCGTGCGTTTCGTGGAGTTCGGCGAGCTGGTGGGGCTCGGTGGCGACGTCGATCTCGCCGGTGCGTTCGAAGTCGCAGTCGATTCCGTAGCGCGCGACGGTCTCCTCGATGGCGCCGAGGTTGCGCGCGCCGAGCTCCTCCAGCTTCGCCAGCTCGTCCGGCCAGCGGGCGAGGCCGTTGCCCAGGCCGTGGGTGAGGGAGGCGGCGCAGAAGCCGCCGTTGCGGCCGGAGGCGGCCCAGCCCGCCTCCCGGCCCTCGATCAGGACGACGTCCCGCGCGGGGTCGCGTTCCTTGGCGAGCAGCGCGGTCCACAGACCGCTGTAGCCGCCGCCGACGACGAGGAGGTCGCACCGCTCGTCGCCGGTGAGGGCGGGCTGCGGGTCGGGCTTGCCCGGGTCCTCGAGCCAGAAGGGCGCCGGCCGGGCGTCGGAGAGTGATCGGGCCGTGCTCATGGCTGCTGGGGCCATGGTTCCCACTCCTTCGTGCTACTGCGAAAGGGCGCGTTTCCTGCGGCGGTCGGTGACGATCTGGGCGCCGGCCACGATCAGCACGGCGACGGCGAACATGGCCGTGCCGATGACGTTGATCTGGACGGGGGTGCCGCGCTGGGCCGAACCCCACACGAACATGGGGAAGGTGACGGTGCTGCCCGAGTTGAAGTTGGTGATGATGAAGTCGTCGAAGGACAGGGCGAAGGCCAGCATCGCGCCCGCCGCGATGCCGGGGGCGGCGATCGGGAGGGTGACGCGCAGGAAGGTCTGCACCGGCCCGGCGTACAGGTCGCGCGCCGCTTCCTCCAGCTTCGGGTCCATCGACATGACGCGTGCCTTCACCGCCACCACGACGAAGCTCAGGCAGAACATGGTGTGGGCGATGAGGATGGTCCAGAAGCCCAGCTCCGCGCCCATGTTGAGGAAGAGGGTGAGCAGCGAGGCGGCCATGACCACCTCGGGCATCGCCATCGGCAGGAAGATCAGCGAGTTGATCGTGCCGCGGGCCCGGAAGCGGTAGCGGACCAGCGCGAAGGCGATCATCCCGCCGAGGACGGTGGCCCCGATCGTCGCCCAGAGGGCGATCTGCAGGGACAGCGTGAGTGAGCCGCAGAGATCGGCGACTCCGCACGGGTCGCGCCACGCGTCGGTGGAGAACTCCCGCCAGGCGTAGTTGAAGCGCCCGGCCGGCTTGTTGAAGGAGAACACCATCACGACGATGTTCGGCAGGATCAGATAGGCCAGCGTGAGCAGGCCCGCGATGACCACGAGGTTGCGCTTGAGCCATGGCATCAGACCAGGTCCTCCGTTCCGGCCCGGCGGATGTAGACGGTCACGGTGAGCAGGACGGCCGCCATCAGGATGAACGACAGCGCCGCCGCCGTCGGGTAGTCGAGGACGCGCAGGAACTGCGACTGGATGACGTTTCCGATCATGCGGGTGTCGGTGGAGCCCAGCAGCTGGGCGTTGACGTAGTCGCCGCTCGCCGGGATGAACGTCAGCAGCGTCCCGGAGACCACGCCCGGCATGGACAGCGGCAGGGTCACCTTGCGGAAGGTGGTGGACGGCGTGGCGTACAGGTCGCCGGCCGCCTCGTGGAGCCGGGGGTCGATCCGCTCGAGCGAGGTGTAGAGCGGCAGGATCATGAACGGCAGGAAGTTGTACGTCAGACCGGTGACCACCGC
This sequence comes from Streptomyces sp. NPDC002835, assembly GCF_053591995.1. Lineage (NCBI taxonomy): Bacteria > Bacillati > Actinomycetota > Actinomycetes > Kitasatosporales > Streptomycetaceae > Streptomyces > Streptomyces sp. NPDC002835. Next base: position 99,141 of record NZ_JBSFUW010000012.1, read on the forward strand.
GAGCGGCGTGGCGAGCACCCGGTCGCCGGCGGTCATGCCGAGCCAGCCGGTGACGTCGAGGAAGCCGACCGTGTTGAGGACGTCGACCACGGGACCGCCGTCCGCGAGGATCGTCTTCCAGGCGAGCGTGCGGATCAGGAAGCTGGTGAAGAAGGGGGCGATGACCAGCACCAGCAGCACATTGCGCCAGCGGCCGGCCCGGAACGCGATCAGATACGCCAGCGGGTAGCCGAGCATCAGGCACAGGACGGTGGCGGTGCCCGCGTAGAGCAGCGAGCGCAGGAACTGCGGGTAGTACTCGCTCAGGGCGTCCCAGTAGGTGGCGAAGTGCCAGGTGACCTCGTAGCCCTCTTCCAGGGAGCCCGTCTGCACGGACGTCGACGCCTGGTAGACGAGGGGCAGCGCGAAGAAGACGACGAGCCACAGGATGCCGGGCAGCAGCAGCCAGTACGGGACCAGTCTGCGGCGCACCGGGGTCCGGTGGACGGGTGGCTCGGCCGGTGCGGGGGTGGTGGGCGGCGCCTCGGTGACGGTCATGCCGTCTCCCCCACGGTCTCCACACCGGCGTCGATGGCCTGGGCGGCGTCCAGACCGAAGGTGTGTTCCGGGTTCCAGTGCAGGACGACCTCCGCGCCGGGTTCGAGGCCGGCCCGGTGCTCGACGTTCTGTGCGTAGACCTCGAGTCCCTTGCCGGCGGGGCTCTCCACGACGTACTGGGTGGAGACGCCGATGAAGGAGGAGTCGAGGATGCGGCCGGTGACGGAGTTGCGGCCGGCGGGGACGGCGTCCGCGTCGGCTGCCGGGGTGAGGGAGATCTTCTCCGGCCGGATGCCGACGAGGAGTTTGCCGCCGGTGGGGGTTTCGTCGGGGCAGCGTCCGGCCGGCAGCCGGAGCTTGCCGCCGCCGGCGGTGACGACGACCTCGCCGCCGGAGTTCTGGACGACCTCGGCCTCGATCAGGTTGGAGGTGCCGAGGAAGTTGGCGACGAACGTGGTCCGCGGGTTCTCGTACAGCTCCGCGGGCGCGCCGAGCTGCTCGACCCTGCCCCCGTTCATCACGGCGACCGTGTCGGCCATGGTCATGGCCTCCTCCTGGTCGTGGGTGACGTGCACGAAGGTGATGCCGACCTCGGTCTGGATGCGCTTGAGCTCGAGCTGCATCTGGCGGCGCAGTTTGAGGTCGAGGGCGCCCAGCGGTTCGTCGAGCAGCAGGACCTGCGGGTGGTTGATGAGGGCGCGGGCGACGGCGACGCGCTGCTGCTGGCCGCCGGAGAGCTGGTGGGGCTTGCGCCGGGCGAAGTCGCCGAGCTGGACGAGCTCCAGCATGTCGTCGACCTGCTTCTTCACTGACTTGACGCCGCGGCGGCGCAGACCGAAGGCGACGTTGTCGTAGATGTTCAGATGGGGGAAGAGCGCGTAGCTCTGGAAGACCGTGTTGACGGGGCGTTTGTGCGGCGGGAGGGCGGTGACGTCCTTGTCGCCGAGCCGGACGGTGCCCGTCGTGGGGTCCTCCAGTCCGGCGATCATCCGCAGCGTGGTGGTCTTGCCGCAGCCGGAGGCGCCGAGCAGGGCGAAGAACGAGCCCTGCGGGACGGTCAGGTCCAGTGGGTGGACGGCCGTGAAGGAGCCGTAGGTCTTGCTGATCCCGGAGAGGCGGACGTCGCCGCCCGCTTGCTTGTCAGTCATGGGTCGCGATCCCAGGTGTCTCGGGGGAAGGGGACGGTCAGGCGCCGATGAGCTTGGCGAACTTCTCCTCGTACGCCGTCTCTTCCTTGGCGGAGAGCGAGCGGAACGAGTGGGACTTGGCTGCCATGGCCTCGTCGGGGATGATCAGCGGGTTCTCTGCCAGCTCGGGGTCGATCTTGGCGAGTTCGGCGCCGACTCCGGCGACCGGACACACGTAGTTGATGTACGCGGCGAGCTGCGCGGCGACGGGCAGCTCGTAGTAGTAGTCGATCAGCCGGGTGGCGTTCTCGCGGTGCCTGGCCTGCGCCGGGACCAGCAGGTTGTCGGTGGCCGTGACGTAACCGGCGGCGGGGATGGCGTACTTGATGTCCGGGTTGTCGGCCTGGAGCTGGATGACGTCACCGGCCCAGGCGAGGCAGGCGGCGATGTCGCCCTTGGCCAGGTCCGCCGTGTAGTCGTTGCCGGTGAAGCGGCGGATCTGCTTCTTGTCGACGCCCTTCTGCAGCCGGCCGACGGCGGCGTCGAAGTCGGCGTCGGTGAAGGTGGCGGGGTCCTTGCCCTGGTCGAGCATGGTCATGCCGACCGTGTCACGCATCTCGGTGAGGAACCCGACCCGGCCCTTGAGCGTCGGGTCGTCGAGGAGCTGGGTGACGGAGTCGACCTTCCGTCCACGGGTCGCCTTGGCGTTGTAGGCGATGACGCACGGGATGCCGGTCCACGGGTACGAGTAGGCCCGGCCCGGGTCCCAGTCCACGGTGCGGAACTGGGAGGAGAGGTTGGCGTAGGCGTGCGGCAACAGCGAGGGGTCGAGCTTCTGCGCCCAGCCGAGCCGGATCATCCGGGCGGCCAGCCAGTCGGTGACGTTGATCAGGTCGCGGCCGGTGTCCTGGCCGGCCGCGAGCTGCGGCTGGATCTTGCCGAAGAACTCGACGTTGTCGTTGATGTCCTCGGTGTACTTGACCTTGATCCCGGTGCGTTTGGTGAACGCCGCGAGGGTGGGGCGGCTCTTGCCGTCCTCGCTGGTGTCCATGTACTCGGTCCAGTTGGAGAAGTTGACCAGTTTCTCCTTGTCCGAGTGGTCGTCGGCGTCGGCCGCCCCGCCCTCCCGCTTGGCGGGCGGGATGCCGCAGCCGCTCAGGATTCCCGCGCCGCCGACGGCGAACACGCCGGCGCCCGAGGCGCGCAGCAGCGAGCGGCGGGACAGCGCCCCGCGTCCGCTGGTCATGCTGCGCCGCACGGCCGCCAGCTGGGCCGCTGAGAGGCGCTCGGTCTCGTACTGCTCCATGACGCTCTGCCCTTTCGGGTGGATGGCCGCCGAAGGCGCGGCCGCCGGCTATCGGCCTTGGAAGATGGTGCGGTGCCAGTCCTTGCGGACGATGGCGGTGTTGTCGTACATCACGTGCTTGACCTGGGTGTACTCCTCGAAGGAGTACGCCGACATGTCCTTTCCGAAGCCACTGGCCCGGTATCCGCCGTGCGGCATCTCGCTGATGATCGGGATGTGGTCGTTGACCCACACGCAGCCGGCCCTGATGTCGCGGGTGGCGCGCCCGGCCCGGTAGACGTCCCTGGTCCAGGCGGAGGCGGCCAGTCCGTAGGGCGTGTCGTTGGCGAGCGCGATGCCCTCGTCGTCGGTGTCGAAGGGCAGCACGACGAGGACGGGCCCGAAGATCTCGGACTGCACGATCTCGCTGTCCTGCGCGGCGCCGGTGACGAGGGTGGGCCGGTAGAAGGCGCCCTCCTTGAGGTCGCCCCGGGGCGCCTCGCCGCCGGTGACGACGGTGGCGTAGCCGCGGGCCCGGTCGACGAAACCGGCGACGCGGTCGCGCTGCGCATGGGAGACGAGCGGGCCGAGGTCGGTGGCCGGGTCGAACGGGTCGCCGAGCCGGACCGTCGCCATCAGGTCGGCGACGGCGCCGACGAAGGCGTCGTACAGGGGCCGCTGGACGTAGGCGCGGGTGGCGGCGGTGCAGTCCTGGCCGGTGTTGATCAGCGATCCGGCGACGGCCCCGTGCGCGGCGGCCTCGAGGTCGGCGTCGTCGAAGACCACGAAGGGGGCCTTGCCGCCGAGTTCCAGGTGGAGGCGTTTGACGGTCTCCGTGGCGACGCGTGCGACGCGTTTGCCGACGGCGGTCGAGCCGGTGAACGAGGTCATGGCGATGTCCGGGTGGCCGACGAGGTGTTCGCCGGCGTCCCTGCCCGCGCCGCTGACGATGTTGACGACGCCGTCGGGGATGCCCGCCTCGGTGGCCGCCTGGGCGAACATCAGCGAGGTGAGCGGGGTGATCTCGGCGGGCTTGAGGACGATGGTGTTGCCGGCGGCGATGGCCGGCAGGACCTTCCACGCGGCCATCTGGAGCGGGTAGTTCCAGGGGGCGATGGAGCCGACCGTGCCGATCGGCTCCCGCCGTACGTACGAGGTGTGGTCCGCGCTGTACTCGCCGGCGGACTGCCCCTGGAGGTGGCGGGCCGCACCGGCGAAGAAGGCGGTGTTGTCGACGCTGCCGGGAACGTCGAACTCGGTGGTCAGCCGCAGCGGCTTGCCGCACTGGAGCGATTCGGCGCCGGCGAAGTCGTCGGCCTGGTCGGCGAGGACCCCCGCGAAGCGGTGCAGGGCGTCGGAGCGCTCGGCCGGAGTGGCTCCGGCCCAGCCGGGCAGCGCGTCGCGGGCGGCGGTGACGGCCGCGTCCACGTCCGCGGTGCCGGCCAGTTCGTAGGTGTGGACCGTCTCGCCCGTGGCCGGGTCGACGATGTCCTGCGTGCGTCCCGAGGTGCCGGGGCGCAGCCTGCCGCCGATGTACTGCGCGCCGGCCGCGAAGCGGTCCTGTGTCCGGTAGCGGTTGCCCATAGCGCTCTCCGTAGTCCCAGCTCGAATTGAGTGCCGATCCTGACAGAGGGTGACCCGCGCAACAAGGGATTCCGTTGTTGCCATTTGATTACGCGACGGAATCGGTCGACCATGTGTCGCGTCGACGCGCCTTCGGCAGGACGAGGTGTCAGTGGCGGCTGCCACACTCGTGTGTCATGGGGATCGACGAGCTGATCAGGCGGACGGCCGAGGGGCAGCGGGTGAAGTACCTGCACTTCTGGGGCCACCGGGCGCGCCGGGACGGCACTCTGGGTGCGGGTTGCCTCAGTCAGTGGTGGCCGTCGCCGTTCGAGGTGGACGGCGTGCGGTACGAGACGGCGGAGCACTGGATGATGGCGGCCAAGGCCCGGCTGTTCGGCGACGCCGAGGCGGAGCGGGCGGCGCTTTCCGCGCGGACGCCGGCGGAGGCCAAGAAGGCGGGGCGGCTGGTGCGCGGCTTCGACGACTCCATATGGGAGCGCGAGCGGTTCGCCGTCGTGCGGGCGGGCAGTGTGCACAAGTTCGGGCAGGACGCGGCGCTGCGCGACTTCCTGCTGGCCACGGGGGACCGGGTGCTCGTCGAGGCCAGTCCCATGGACCGCGTGTGGGGCATCGGACTGGCCTCGGACGACGAGCGGGCGCAGGACCCGGCGCGCTGGCGCGGGCTGAACCTGCTGGGATTCGCGCTGATGGAGGCGCGCGAGGAGCTGCGGGGCGGTGTCTAGCGGGTGACGTCCACGACCAGGTAGTTCGAGTAGCTGTCGTAGTCGTAGTCGTCGTTCTTCTTTTCCTCGTTGATCGCCGTGGTGATGCCCCAGGCGAGCAGCGCGATGACGACGGCCCCGATGACGATGCCGCACACCCCGAGGATGATGCCCGCCAGCGCCATGCCGCCGTTGGTGGCCTCGCCCCGCTGGGCGCGCTTGCGGCCGAGGATGCCGAAGATCAGCGCGAGGACGCCGAGGACGACGGCGACGATGCCGTAGAGACAGAAGAGGCAGACGGAGAGGATGCCGAGCACCATCGCGGTGATGCCCATGCCGTTGGCCGGCTGCTGCTGCCACCCGGCGGTCTGGCCGTAGCCGGGGTAGCCCGGGTAGCCCGCGCCGTACGGGTCGGGGGCGCCGTAGCCGCCGGTGGCCGGCGGCTGCGGCATGCCCGGCGCGGCCGGGTAGCCGTAGGCGCCCGCGGGGGGCTGGGCCGGGGCCGGGCCGCCGGGTGCGACGGGCGGCGGCGGTACCGAGCCGGTGCCGTCGGCGCCCGGCATCGAGATGACCGTCTGCTGGTCGTGCACGCTCGGCGGCGGGGTCGCCGCCGGCTTGTCCAGGGGGACGCCGCCGGCTGCGCTGCTGTTCTCCGGCGGAGCCCACGGGTCGTGCGGCTGCGGCCCGCCGGGCGGCTGGGCCTGGTTGTCGGACATGCTTCTCCCCCATCGGTGGTCCGGCCATGTTACGGCCTTGGCCTCACGCTCCGGAGGGCCGCCTACGATGATCCCCGGGCAGAGCACCGCCCGGCACCCAGGACCTGCCCGTGCGCAGGAGCGGCACGTCCCACTTGGAGGAACCGATGACCGATCTGCACCCCTTCATCGCAGGGCTGCCCAAGGCCGAACTGCATGTGCACCATGTCGGTTCCGCCTCTCCTCGGATCGTCGCCGAACTCGCGGCGAACCACCCGGACTCGAAGGTGCCGGCCGACCCCGAGGCGCTCGCGGAGTACTTCACGTTCACCGACTTCGCGCACTTCATCGAGGTCTATCTGACGGTCGTGGACCTGATCCGCACCCCGGAGGACGTGCGGCTGCTGACCTTCGAGGTCGCCCGGGACATGGCGCGGCAGAACATCCGGTACTCCGAACTGACCATCACGCCCTTCAGTTCCACCCGCCGCGGCATCGACGAGAAGGCCTTCATGGCCGCCGTCGAGGACGCCCGCCGGGCGGCGGAGACCGAGCTCGGGGTGGTCCTGCGCTGGTGCTTCGACATCCCCGGCGAGGCCGGTCTCGAGGCCGCGGAGGAGACCGCCCGGCTCGCGGTCGACCTGCGCCCCGAGGGCCTGGTCTCGTTCGGCCTCGGCGGCCCGGAGATCGGCGTCCCGCGCCCCCAGTTCAAGCCGTACTTCGACCGCGCGATCGCCGCCGGACTGCACTCGGTGCCGCACGCCGGCGAGACGACCGGCCCGCAGACCGTCTGGGACGCGCTGAACGAGCTGGGCGCCGAGCGCATCGGGCACGGCACCACCTCGGTGCAGGACCCCCGGCTGCTGGCGTATCTCGCCGAGCACCGCATCCCGCTGGAGGTGTGCCCCACCTCCAACATCGCCACCCGTGCGGTCGCCCGCCTCGACGAGCACCCGATCAGGGAGATGGTCGCCGCCGGTGTCCTGGTGACGATCAACAGCGACGACCCGCCGATGTTCGGCACCGACCTCAACAACGAGTACGCGGTCGCCGCCCGTCTGCTGGAGCTGGACGAGCGGGGCGTCGCCGCCCTCGCGAAGAACGCGGTGGAGGCGTCGTTCCTCGACCCGGCCGGCAAGGCGCGGATCGCCGCGGAGATCGACACGTACACCGACGAGTGGCTCGCCCGCTGACATGCGCGCGGTGGCGGTGGTCGCCCACCGGGGCGACCCGTACCGGTTCCGGGAGAACACCCTGCCGTCGCTGCGCTCGGCCCTCGAACGCGGCGGGGACGCGGTCGAGATCGATGTGCGGCTCACCCGCGACGGCGTGCCCGTGCTGCTGCACGACGCGACGCTCAAGCGGCTGTGGGGGCATGACCGGCCGCTGGCACGGCTCACGAAGGCCGAGGTCGACTCCCTCACCCACGGCGGTGTGCCGACGCTGCGCGAGGCGCTGACCGTACTCGGCGGGCACCGGCTGATGATCGATCTGCCGGGCGCGACACCGGAGTCGGTGCGCGAGGTGGTGGACACCGTCCGCGACTGTGGCGCCGGGGAGCACGTCTACTACTGCGCGGGCCCGGCGACAATGCTGGCGGTGCGGGCGGCCGACGCCTCGGCGGAGATCGCCATGACCTGGACGACGCTCGCCCCGCCGCGTCCCGCGCTGCTGGAGGCCGTGGGACCGCGCTGGCTCAACTACCGATTCGGCCTGGTGGGGCCCGAGTTGGCGGACCGGGTGCACCGGGACGGTCTGCTGCTCTCCGCGTGGACGGCGGACACCCGTCGTACGATGCGGCGACTGATCGGCTGCGGCGTCGACTCGATCACCACGAACCGGGTCGACGCCCTCAGGGCCGTCCTGGACGACTCGCGCTCCCCGAAGGGACCTCGCAGGTGACAGACCGGATCCGCACCGACATGGCGCACAACGCCCGCGTCTGGAACTACTGGCTGGGCGGCAAGGACAACTACGCGGTGGACCAGGAGGTCGGCGCGCAGGTCGCCGGCATGTTCCCGAGCATCGCCGAAGTGGCCCGCGCCGACCGGGCGTTCCTCGGCCGGTCCGTGTCGTACCTGGCGGGCGAGGCGGGGATCGGGCAGTTCCTCGACATCGGCACGGGCCTGCCGACCGCCGACAACACGCACGAGGTGGCGCAGCGCATCGCACCCGACGCACGGATCGTCTACGTGGACAACGACCCGATCGTGCTGACCCACGCGCGCGCCCTGCTGGCGGGCACGCCGGAGGGTGTCACGGAGTACGTGGACGCGGACGCCCACGACCCCGACAGCATCCTGCGTTCCGCCGCCCGGACGCTCGACCTGAGCCGCCCCGTCGCCGTGATGATGCTCGGCATTCTGAACTTCGTGCTCGACACCGACAAGGCCCGCTCCATCGTCCGGACACTGATGGACGCGCTGCCGTCCGGCAGTCATCTGGTCCTCACCCACCCCACGCTGGAGCTCGGCGGCGAGGGCAACGCGGACGCGATGGCGTTCTGGAACGAGAACGCGACCCCGCCCATCACCGCCCGCAGCCGCGCTGAGTTCGCCTCCTTCCTCGACGGTCTGGAGATCGTCGAGCCGGGCATCGTCTCGTGCGCGCGCTGGGGCGCGCCCGAGGCGGCGGAGGTGGCGCAGTTCGGCGCGGTGGGCCGCAAGCCGTAGCCGCCCGCCCGTCGGCCGACGATGTTCAGGCCGCCGACGGCGCCGGTTCCCGTGCGGGGGCCGACGTTGTCAGCGCCTCGAGGCGCTTGATCCTGCGGCGGACGAGGTACAGCGGGATCACGCCGAAGACGCCGAAGGACATGTCGATCACCGACCACCAGAACGGGATGCCCCGGATCGGGCCGCAGATCAGGGCGAGCGGAATGATCCCGGCGCAGGCGATCATGCCGAACTCCACGACCCAGACGTTGCGGACGGGATCGCGGTACGGCCCGTAGAAGGCGACGGCGATCACCAGGTGGGCGAAGGCGAGCCAGTCCGTGCCGTAGAGCACGAAGGGGTACTTCTCCTCGGTGGCCTCGAGCCCCTCCCGTACCCGCTCGATCCACTCCATGGCGGCGGGCAGTTGCTCGGGGACGGGCGAGGCGGCGGACTTCAGCAGGCCCTCCAGCCACCGCATCTCCGTCACCAGCGGAAAGGCGGTCACCCCACTGAGCACCAGACACACCACGAAGAAGCCCAACCACACACGTATCCCCCGCAAGAGGGCTGCTCTCTCGCTCATACGGGCAGCCTACGGCAGAAGTGAACATGTTCAAAACTTGGTTCACAGCTGCCGGACGCCGCTGATCCGCCGGGCGACCAGGTGGGCGACGGCGGTCGCGCCCGCGGCCGCCGCCAGTCCCGCCGCGACGTCGCGTGCGCGGGCGGGCCGCAGCACCCCGGCACGCCGCAGCCGCCCCCTGGCCCAGAGCGCGAACGGCACCACGATCAGCGGCGAGGTCACCGAGCCGGGGGTGTAGCCGCGCACGGCGGCCGCCTGGGCGATGTGGACCAGGCCGTGCAGCCCGAAACCGTCTACCGCGCCCTGATAGAAGGCCGACCGGCCGCCGCTGCGGTGCCCGGCCACGGACGCGGCACCGACCATCAGCGCCATCGCACCCACCGCCGCGGCGAATTCGCGCTCGTCGACCGTCTCCGCGGCCCGCCACAGCCGCTCGGGGACCTGCGGGAACCGTTCCCGGAGCACGGGGACGTTTCGTCGTAGCCACCGCGGCCCGGTGGCCAGTTCCTCCAGGTCGTGCAGCGCCCAGGCGGCAAGCAGGCCGTAGGTGACAGTCGCGTTCATCCGGTCGTCGCTCATGATCCCCAGTCTGCGCCGGGGAGTTGACGGAGCGGCGCCTTCCCGCCACCGGTCCCGGGAACGGCTGCGCGCCCGGTGCACAGGGCACCGGGCGCGCAGCGTCTCCCTTCCGGGAGAAGGGGACGGGGTCAGCCGTCGAGGGACGTCATCACGTGCTTGACGCGCGTGTAGTCGTCGAAGCCGTACGCCGAGAGGTCCTTGCCGTAGCCGGACTTCTTGAAGCCGCCGTGCGGCATCTCCGCCACCAGCGGGATGTGGGTGTTGATCCAGACGCAGCCGAAGTCGAGGGACTTGGACATGCGCATCGCCCGCGCGTGGTCCTTGGTCCACACCGAGGACGCCAGCGCGTACTCCACGCCGTTCGCCCACTCGAGGGCCTGCGCCTCGTCGGTGAAGGACTGGACGGTGATGACCGGGCCGAAGACCTCGTTCTGGATGATCTCGTCGTCCTGCTTGAGGCCGGAGACGACGGTCGGGGCGTAGAAGAAGCCCTTGTCGCCGACGCGCTGACCGCCGGCCTCGACCTTGGCGTGCGCCGGCAGCCGGTCGATGAAGCCGGTGACCTGCTTCAGCTGGTTGGCGTTGTTCAGCGGGCCGTAGAGCACGTCCTCGTCGTCCGGGGCGCCCGTCTTCGTCTCCGCCGCGGCCTTGGCCAGCGCGGACACGAACTCGTCATGGATCGACTCGTGCACCAGCACCCGGGTCGCCGCGGTGCAGTCCTGCCCGGCGTTGAAGAAGCCGGCCACGGAGATGTCCTCGACAGCCTTGGCGATGTCGGTGTCCTCGAAGACCACGACCGGCGCCTTGCCGCCGAGCTCCAGGTGGACGCGCTTGACGTCCTTGGCCGCGGACGCCGCGACCTGGATGCCCGCGCGTACGGAACCGGTGATGGAGGCCATCGCGGGGGTCGGGTGCTCGACCATCGTGCGGCCGGTGTCGCGGTCGCCGCAGACGACGTTGAAGACGCCCTTGGGCGCGATCGCGCCGATGATCTCGGCCATCAGCACGGTCGACGCCGGCGTGGTGTCCGACGGCTTCAGCACGACGGTGTTGCCCGCGGCGAGCGCCGGGGCGAACTTCCAGACGGCCATCATCATCGGGTAGTTCCACGGCGCGACCTGCGCGCAGACGCCGACCGGCTCGCGCCGGACGATGGAGGTCAGGCCCTCCATGTACTCGCCCGCGGAGCGGCCCTCCAGCATGCGCGCGGCGCCCGCGAAGAAGCGGATCTGGTCCACCATCGGCGGGATCTCTTCGGTGCGGGTCAGCCCGATCGGCTTGCCCGTGTTCTCCGACTCGGCCGCGATCAGGTCCTCGGCCCGCTCCTCGAACGCGTCGGCGATCTTGAGCAGCACCTTCTGGCGCTCGGCGGGCGTGGTGTCGCGCCAGGCGGGGAAGGCGGCCGCGGCAGCGTCCATGGCGGCGTCGACGTCGGCCTGGCCGGAGAGCGGCGACGTGGCGTACACCTCGCCGGTGACGGGGTTGACGATGTCGATCGTCCGGCCGTCGGCGGCGTCCTTGAACTCCCCGTTGATGTAGTTGCGCAGTCGACGCAGCTCGGTGGTCACTGTTGCCACCCCTCCTGTCGTGTCCGATGGGTGAGACACCCCACCCTAATCGCTCCGCTGAGCTTTTCAACAGGCCCACCACGCTCCAACTTCGGATTCAGTGAAGTTTGACCCTCGCAACAACGAATTTCATCGCTCTGGGCTTGCCAGACAGACGAGTCGCGGTGCACAGTGTGGTCGTGGCCAGTCGTAGCGCAGACCCCAGGAACACGACCGTGAGCGGTTCGTCGACCCCGACGATCGACGCGGTCTCCCTCGCGATCATCGAACAGCTCCAGGAGGACGGTCGCCGTCCGTACGCCGCGATCGGCAAGGCCGTCGGCCTGTCCGAAGCGGCCGTGCGGCAGCGCGTCCAGAAGCTGCTCGACCAGGGCGTCATGCAGATCGTCGCCGTCACCGACCCGCTCACCGTGGGCCTGCGACGCCAGGCGATGGTCGGCATCACGGTCGAGGGCGACGTCGATCCCGTGGCGGACGCGCTGACGGCCATGGCCGAGTGCGAGTACGTGGTGATGACCGCGGGCTCCTTCGACCTGATGGTGGAGATCGTCTGCGAGGACGACGACCACCTCCTCGAAGTGATCAACAAACGGATCCGCGCGCTCCCCGGCGTGCGCTCCACCGAGAGCTTCGTCTACCTCAAGCTCAAGAAGCAGACCTATATGTGGGGAACCCGATAGCCGTGAGCCAGGACCGCAGCGACCTGTCAAAGTCCGCCTACGACCACCTGTGGATGCACTTCACCCGCATGTCGTCGTACGAGCACGCACCCGTGCCCACCATCGTGCGTGGCGAGGGCACCTACATCTACGACGACAAGGGCAAGCGCTACCTCGACGGCCTCTCCGGCCTCTTCGTGGTCAACGCGGGCCACGGCCGGCACGAGCTCGCGGAGACCGCCTACAAGCAGGCGCAGGAGCTCGCGTTCTTCCCCATCTGGTCCTACGCGCACCCCAAGGCGGTCGAGCTCGCGGAGCGTCTCGCCCACCACGCGCCGGGCGACCTGAACAAGGTCTTCTTCACCACCGGCGGCGGCGAGGCCGTCGAGACCGCCTGGAAGCTCGCCAAGCAGTACTTCAAGCTGCAGGGCAAGCCGACCAAGTACAAGGTCATCTCGCGCGCGGTCGCCTACCACGGCACCCCGCAGGGCGCCCTGTCCATCACCGGCCTGCCGGCCCTCAAGGCCCCCTTCGAGCCGCTGGTCCCCGGCGCGCACAAGGTGCCGAACACCAACATCTACCGCGCCCAGATCTACGGCGACGACCCCGAGGCCTTCGGCCGCTGGGCCGCCGACCAGATCGAGCAGCAGATCCTCTTCGAGGGCCCGGAGACCGTCGCCGCGGTCTTCCTCGAGCCGGTGCAGAACGCCGGCGGCTGCTTCCCGCCGCCGCCCGGGTACTTCCGCCGGGTCCGCGAGATCTGCGACCAGTACGACGTGCTGCTCGTCTCCGACGAGGTCATCTGCGCCTTCGGCCGGCTCGGCACGATGTTCGCCTGCGACAAGTTCGACTACGTGCCGGACATGATCACCTGCGCCAAGGGCATGACCTCCGGCTACTCCCCGATCGGCGCCTGCATCGTCTCCGACCGCCTCGCGGAGCCGTTCTACAAGGGCGACAACACCTTCCTGCACGGCTACACCTTCGGCGGCCACCCGGTCTCCGCGGCCGTGGGCCTCGCCAACCTCGACATCTTCGAGCGCGAGGGCCTCAACCAGCACGTCCTCGACAACGAGGGCAACTTCCTCTCCACGCTGCAGAAGCTGCACGACCTGCCGATCGTCGGCGACGTCCGCGGCAACGGCTTCTTCTACGGCATCGAGCTGGTGAAGGACAAGGTCACCAAGGAGTCGTTCAACGACGAGGAGACCGAGCGGGTCCTGTACGGCTTCCTCTCCAAGGCGCTGTACGACAACGGCCTGTACTGCCGGGCCGACGACCGTGGCGACCCGGTCGTCCAGCTCGCGCCGCCGCTGATCTCCGACCAGTCGACGTTCGACGAGATCGAGCAGATCCTGCGCGGCGTCCTCGCCGAGGCGTGGACCAAGCTCTAGCCCCGCCGGGGCCGGACCCGTCCGGCTCCACCCCGCTCTCCCCCGGCCGCGGCCCGGGTGCCTCCATCCGAGTGAGATGGACCGCGCCCGGGCCGCGTGCTTCCCCGGAGCCCGGCGGTGACTCCTTAGCGTGCCCAGTGACCGATCGGCCCTGTCTTCGTTCCCCCGTACGGGGGGCCGGATATGTGATCAGAACCGAGGTGTACGTCATGGTGGCCCCGCCGGACAACGATGTGATCTGGGCTCGCTCCCTGCACCACGCCCACCGCGGCTCCCCGGCCCTCGTCGGCGTGTCGCTGGGCGTGCGGGACGGCGAGATCCTCGCCGTGCACGGTGCGCGCGGCAGCGGCAAGACCACGCTCCTGCAGTGCCTGTCCGGGCGGCTCGTGCCGCAGCAGGGCGAGGTGTGGTTCAACAGCACACCCGTGCACACCATGCCGCCGATGGTGCGCGAGCGGCTGCGGCGTGACCGTTTCGGCTGGATCGACCCCGAGCCGACGCTCGTACCGGAACTGAAGGCCTGGGAGAACGCAGCCCTGCCCCTGCTGCTCGCGGGCGTCTCCCGGCGGGCCGCGAAGACGACGGCGATGGAGTGGATGGAGCGGCTGGACATCGGCCCCTGCGCGAGCAAGCGCCCCCGCGCGCTGCTCCGGGCCGAGCAGCAGCGCGTCGCCGTCGCGCGGGCCCTGGTCACCACCCCGTCCGTACTCTTCGCCGACGAGCCGACGGCCCCGCTGCACAGCATCGACCGGGCGCACGTCCTGCGTACGCTCGCCGCCGCCGTCCGCTCGCACCGGATCACCATGGTCATCGCCACGCACGACCTGGACGTCGCGGCGCTCGCCGACCGTACGATCACGCTCGCCGACGGGCGGCGCGTGGGCTCCCTGGCAGGAGCGGACGCGGAAGGCCGGGCCGCCGCGTGCTCGCTCTCCGTCTAGCCCGCGGGGCGCATCCGCTGGTACTCCTGCGCCGTCTGGTGGTGGCGGGGGCATCGGCGGGTGTCGGCTTCCTGCTGCTGTGCACGCTGATGTACGCGCTGTCGCACCCCGGCGACCCCGCCGCCGTGATGCGCCTGCTGTGGTGCGGCCTGCCGCTCGCCGCGACGGTGTACCTCGCGGTGGCCGTGGCCCGTACGGACCCGGGGACGCGGCCGCGGCCCGGCCTGTCCGCCGTCGGGCTCGGGCCCGTCCGCCTCACCGCGCTCGCCGTCGCGTCCACCGCACTGTCCTGCACGCTCGGCAGCATGGTCGCGCTGCTGTTCTTCCTGCATCTGCGGGGCGACCTGTCGGGGCTGCCGTTCGACGGGGCCGCGGCCGAACTCCTCGCCGCGGACCTGCCGCTGCCGCTGCCCGCCGCGCTCACACTCCTGGCACTCGTGCCGCTGCTGGCCACCGCGGCCGCCGCGGTGGTCCTGCGGCCGGGCGCCACGTCGCCCGACGCCGGGGAGCCGGACGCCACCCCGGCCGGGCTGCCCTGGGGCGTCGCGCTCGTCGCGGTCGGCCTGGCCGTCGAGACGTACACGAGCGCCGTCCGCGCCGACGGGCGGCCGGCCGGAGTGCTGGCGGGCTGGACGCTCACGGCCCTCGGCCTCTGGCTCGCCGGCCCGGCCGTCACCCACCTCTGCGGCCGCCTCCTCCAGTCCACCCGCCCCGGCGCGACCCGCCTGCTGGCCGGCCGCCTCCTCATGCACGAGTCCCGGCGCATCGGCCGCCCGCTCGGCGTGCTCTGCGCGGTGGCCTCGGGCGCGGTCGCGACCACGGCGGCGTACGGTTCCGCCCCGCGGCCCTGGGGCCCGATGACGGCGCTCGGCGCGACGCTCGTCGTCGCCTGCACGACGGCGGCGCTCCTGACGTCCGCCCTCGACGTCAGGGCGGCCCGCGCCGAGACCACGACGACGCTGGACACGCTGGGCGCGCCGGCGACGCTCCTGCGGCAGGCGGCGGCGCTGCGGGCGGGCGTCCTCGTGACGGTCTTCGTCCCGCTGACCCTCACGGTGGGGGCGCTGGCGGCGGCGCCGCTGACGCGCTGAACCGTTTCGGCCGAACCGCTGCGCGGGCCTCCTCCCCACCCCGCCCCTTCCCGCTGTACCGGATGTGCGGCTCCGCCGCGTGGGGGCTCCGCCCGGACCCGGTACCGCGCTCCGCGCGGTGGCCTCAATCTCCCCCTACGGCCTGACGGCCGTGGGTGGGGGCACCTCCCACGCCGCCAGGCGTAGGGGGAGTACCCCCCAGGCCGGGCTGGATTTCGCTCCGCGAAATCAGCCTCGCCGGCGATTGAGGCGCGGGGTCGGGGCAGCGCCCCGCCAACGCTCAACCGCACCGGACCCAGCGCGGAACCGGGCACATCCAGCCCCGCCGGCGATTGAGGCGCGGGGCCCGGGGGTTGTCCCCCGGTTCGGGAAGGGGCGGGGTGGGGGACAAGACCGGCCGCCGCCTATCGTGGGCGCATGACGGCCACCCCTCCCGACCGTGAGATCGAGTCCCTCGACGAGTTCGACCAGGTCGCCGCCCGCGGTTCGCTCGTCGGGTACCGGCTGCAGTCCCTCGACCTGACCGCCCGCACCGCCGACCTGCTCCGCGCGGAGACGACCGCCGCGGTGTTCCTCGGCTGCCGGATGGAGCCCGACGCCGCCGCCAAGGTGCGCGCGGACGGCGCGCTGGTCTTCCCGCCCGTACCCGATCTGCCGTTCGACCCGTACCGCGGCCGGCTGTACTCCCCCGGCGACCTCTTCGCCGGCCTCGCGGACGGCGGTTACGAGGCGACGCCCGACGCCCTCGCCTACGCCTGGTTCCAGCGGACCAAGGCCGACGGCGACATCTTCGCCTCGATGCTCCGCGCCGTCCACGACGACGCGATCTCCGACGCGCTCGACGAACTCCTCGTCGGCCAGGGCGTCGTGGGCGTCATGGGCGGGCACGCGATGGGCCGCGGCACGGACGCGTACGCCGGCGCCGCACGGCTCGGCCGCGAGCTGTCCCGGGCCGGGTTCACCGTGGCGACCGGCGGCGGCCCCGGCGCGATGGAGGCCGCCAACCTCGGCGCGTACGCGGCTCCGCACCCGGACGCGATGCTGGAGGACGCGCTGCTGCTGCTCGCGAAGTCGCCGTCGTTCGCGCCGTCGGTGACCGACTGGGCGCAGGCCGCTTTCGAGGTGCGTCACCGCTGGCCACAGGGCGGCGACTCGGTCGGCATCCCGACCTGGTTCTACGGTCACGAGCCGCCGAACGCCTTCGCCAGTCACATCGCCAAGTACTTCGCCAACGCCACCCGCGAGGACGGCCTGCTGGCCCGGTCCAACCAGGGTGTGATCTTCCTGCCGGGCGCCGCCGGCACCCTGCAGGAGATCTTCGACAACGCGACCCCGAACTACTACGAGTCCCGCGGCGAGCCGACCCCCATGGTGCTGGTGAACCGGTCCCACTGGACGGAGCATCTGCCCGCCTGGCCGCTGCTGCGGTCACTGGCGCGCGGCCGGTCGATGGAGTCGCGGATCGCGCTCGTCGACTCGGTCGAGGAGGCGCCGGGCGCCCTGCGCCGGTTGCTCGATGCCGCAACCGTCCCCGAACAGCCCGCCTAAGGCCCGTCGGGCCCGTCCGCCCCGAGGACCACGACGTCGTCGGCGGCGAACACCACGCCCACCGTGTCGCCCTCGGCCGGCGCCTCGAGCAGTGAGCACTCCGCCTCCAGCTCGGGACCGTCGTCCGGCCGCAGCCGCACCGCGACGTGGCTGCCGCGGAAGGTGCGGGCCCCGACGGTGCATCGCAGGCCCTGCGTGGGGTCGGTGAGCCGTACGCCGTCGGGCCGTACGAGGACCGTGCGCGCGCCCTGCGGTGAGCCGTCCGGCACGGGGATCTTGCCCCACACCGTGTCGGCGGCCGAGCCGACGACCGTCGCGGCCACCACGTTGTCGAAGCCGAGGAAGCGGGCGACGAACTCCGACGCGGGCCGCTGCCAGACCTCCAGCGGAGTCCCCGCCTGCGCGATCCTCCCGTCCCGCATGACGGCGACACGGTCGGCGAGCGCGAAGGCCTCGCCCTGGTCGTGGGTGACGGCGAGCACCGTCGTGCCCAACCGCCCGAACAGGCCGCGCAGTTCGACGACGAGCCGTTCCCGCAGCCCGCGGTCCAGCTGCCCGAGCGGTTCGTCGAGCATCAGGATCCTCGGCTCGGGCGCCAGTGCCCTGGCGAGGGCGACCCGCTGCTGCTCGCCGCCGGAGAGCGCCGCGACGGACCGTCTGTGCGCGCCGGGCAGGCCGACGAGTTCCAGCAACTCGTCCGTCCGGCGGGCCTGTTCGCCCCGGCCGGCGCCGTGCATCCGCAGTCCGAACGCGACGTTGCCGCCGACGTCCCGCTGCGGGAAGAGCTGGTGGTCCTGGAACATGAGCCCGACGCCGCGGCGGTGCACCGGCACCCCCGACTGGTCGGCGCCGCCGAGCAGAACCCGGCCCGCGTCGATGTCCTGGAGCCCGGCGACCGCCCGCAGCAGCGTGGACTTGCCGCTGCCGCTCGGCCCGAGCAGGCACACGATCTCGTGCTCGGCGACCTTCAGGTCCACCGTGTCGAGCGCGGTCCGCGACCCGAACCGTACGCTCACGCCCCGGAGTTCCAGCAGTGTCATCAGAACTCCTCGGTCGTGGACTGGGTGCGGACGCGTTCGAGCAGGAGCAGCGCCACCGCGCACACCACCATCAGGATCGTGCTCAGCGCCATCGCCTGCCCGTAGTTGAGCTCGCCGGGCCGGCCCAGCAGGCGGGCGACGGCGACGGGCAGCGTCGGGTTGTCGGGCCGGGCGATGAAGACGGTCGCGCCGAACTCGCCGAGGGAGACGGCGAAGGCGAAGCCGGCGGCCACCAGCAGCGCCCTGCGCACCAGCGGCAGGTCGACCTCGCGCCAGGCCCGCAGCGGTGACGCGCCGAGGACGGCGGCGGCCTCCCGCAGCCGTTCGTCCACGGCGCGCAGCACCGGGAGCATGGTGCGGACGACAAAGGGCACGCCGACGAGTGCCTGGGCGAGGGGCACCAGGATCCAGGAGGCGCGCAGGTCGAGCGGCGGTTCGTCGAGGGTGATGAGGAAGCCGAAGCCCACGGTCACGGCGGAGACGCCGAGCGGCAGCATCAACAGGGCGTCGAAGCCGCGGACCAGCCGGCCGGCCCTGCGGGTGAGCGCCGCCGCGGCGAGCCCGCCGACCGCGACCGCGATGGCCGTGGCGGCCAGGGCGTACCGGAGCGAGTTCCACACGGCGTCGATCGGCGGCACGAGGAAGGCGCCGCCGGACGGGTCGACGGTGGTCAGCTCCCGGTAGTAGTCGAGCCCGTAGCCGGCCGGGGTGTCGAAGGAGCGCTCGACCAGCACCGCGAGCGGCGCCAGCAGCAGGACGGCCACGGTGGCCAGGACGCCGCCGAGCAGCGTCCACTGGGCCGCGCCGCGCGGCCGGCGCGCGGTGCGCGCGGGGTCGGCGAGCCGCAGTGCGCTCTCGCGCCGCCGTACGGTCCAGGCGTGCACGGCGAGGACGACGCCGACCGCGGTGAACTGCACCATGGTCAGCACGGCCGCCGTGGTCAGGTCCAGGAAGTCGGCGGTCTGCCGGTAGATCTCCACCTCCAGGGTGGAGAAGGACGGGCCGCCGAGGATCTGCACGATGCCGAACGAGGTGAAGGTGAAGAGGAAGACCATCAGGGCGGCGGCGGCCAGTGACGGTACGAGAGCGGGGAGCGTCACCCGCCGCCACGCGGCGAAGCGGCCGGCGCCGAGGACCCGGGCGGCCTCCTCCTGGCGCGGGTCGAGCTGCGACCAGAGGCCGCCGACGGTGCGGACGACCACGGCGTAGTTGAAGAAGACGTGCGCGAGGAGGATGGCCCACACGGTGGTGTCCAGCCGGACGCCCCACAGTTCGTCGAGGAGCCCGCCGCGGCCCAGCAGTGCCAGGAAGGCCGTGCCGACGACGACCGTCGGCAGCACGAACGGCACGGTGACGACCGCGCGCAGCAGCCGCTTGCCCGGGAAGTCGAGGCGGGCGAAGGCGTAGGCGCCGGGGAGCGCGATCAGCAGGGTCAGCGCCGTGGAGGCGAGCGCCTGCCAGGTGGTGAACCACAGCACCGACAGGATGTCCGGCCGGCCGAGCACCTCGCCGAACCGGCCGAACTGCCAGGCGTCGTCGGCGTGGAGACCGCGCCCGACGATCGCGGAGACGGGGTAGGCGAAGAAGACGGCGAAGAACGCGACCGGGCCGGCCATCAGGCCGAGCCGTGCCGCGTTCCCGCGCAGGGACGTCCTTACTTCACGACGAGCGAGGACCACGACCGGACCCACTGCTCACGGTTCTTCGCGATGGTGTCCGCGGCGACGGTCTCGGGCTTCTCGATCACGGCGCCGTGCTCGGTGAACAGCTCGGGCAGCTTCGCGTCCTCGACGACCGGGTTGACGAACATGTTCAGCGGCATGTCCTCCTGGAACTTCCTGCTGATCATGAAGTCCAGCAGCGCCTTGCCGCCCGCCTCGTTCTCCGCGCCCTTGAGCAGGCCGGCGAACTCGATCTGGCGGAAGCAGGTGCCGGTGGCCACACCGGTCGGCGCCTCGGCCGGCTGCGGGTCGGAGTAGAGGACCTCGACGGGCGGGCTGGAGGCGTACGAGACGACGAGCGGGCGGTCGGCCCCCGCCTTCTTGCCGCCGGCGGACCCGGAGAACTCCTCGTTGTACGCCTGCTCCCAGCCGTCGACGACCTTGACGCCGTTGTCCTTGAGCTTCTTCCAGTAGCCCTGCCAGCCGGACTCGCCGTACTCGCCGACGGTGCCGAGGAGGAAGCCGAGGCCGGGCGAGGAGGTGGCGGCGTTCTCGACGACGAGCATGTTCTTGTACTCGGGCTTCGCGAGGTCGGTGAAGGTCTTCGGCGGCGCGAGCTTCTTGTCTGCGAAGAACCTCTTGTCGTAGTTGACGCAGATGTCGCCGGTGTCGACGGGCGTCACCCGGTGCTTGTCCGCGTCGAGCTGCACCTCGGGGACGACCCGGTCGAGGCCCTCGGCCTCGTGGGGCGTGAAGAGGTCGTTGTCGAGCGCGCGGGAGAGGAGGGTGTTGTCGACCCCGAAGAAGACGTCGCCCTGCGGGGAGCCCTTGGTCAGGATCTCCTTGTTGAGCGCGGCGCCGGCGTCGCCGCTCTTGAGCACCTTGACCGTGTAGCCGGTCTGCCGGGTGAACTCCTTGAGCACCGCCTCTGACGCCGCGAAGGAATCGTGGCTGACGAGCGTGACGGTCTTCGACTCGCTCCCGCCGCCGGATCCGGAGTCCTTGGACTCCCCGCCGCACGCGGCGAGCGTCGTGATGCCGAGGGCGCCGACGAGTGCCGTGCCGACGGCACGCCGAAGCTGGCTGTTCATGATGATGCTGACTCCCTACGCCGGTATGACCCGGATCAGGTCCGAGGGTCTGCGGCCCGCGGCCGTGACGGCCTGCCGCACTCTCAGCGCTGTGGTGCGCTCCCCTGTCGGAATGTTTTGTTGTTCATTTGTGCGAACGCACAGGGCACAGTATCAGCCATGGCCGACGGCCCTTCGGTCACCGCTCCTGCGCGGCCAGCTGCCCGCAGGCCCCGTCGATCTCCTGACCGCGGGTGTCCCGGACGGTGACCGGCACACCGTGCGCGGCGATGGCCTCCACGAACGCCTTCTCGTCCTCGGGGCGCGACGCCGTCCACTTGGAGCCGGGCGTCGGGTTGAGCGGGATCAGGTTGACGTGGACCCGCTTGCCCTTGAGCAGCCGGCCGAGCAGATCGCCGCGCCACGCCTGGTCGTTGATGTCGCGGATCAGCGCGTACTCGATGGAGATCCGGCGGCCGGACTTCTCGGCGTACTCCCAGGCGGCGTCGAGGACCTCGCGCACCTTCCAGCGGGTGTTGACCGGGACCAGGGTGTCGCGCAGCTCGTCGTCCGGGGCGTGCAGCGACACCGCGAGACGGCACTTGAAGCCCTCGTCGGCGAAGCGCAGCATCGCCGGCACCAGGCCGACGGTCGAAACGGTGATGCCGCGCTGCGAGAGCCCGAGACCGTCCGGCTCGGGGTCGGTGAGGCGGCGGACTGCTCCGACGACCCGCTTGTAGTTGGCGAGCGGCTCGCCCATGCCCATGAAGACGATGTTGGACAGCCGGGCCGGCCCTCCGGGGACCTCGCCGTCGCGCAGCGCCCGCATGCCGTCGACGATCTGGTGCACGATCTCGGCGGTCGACAGGTTCCGGTCGAGACCGGCCTGCCCGGTGGCGCAGAAGGGGCAGTTCATCCCGCAGCCTGCCTGCGAGGAGATGCACATGGTGACCCGGTCCGGGTAGCGCATGAGCACGGACTCGACGAGCGTGCCGTCGTGCAGGCGCCAGAGCGTCTTGCGGGTGGTGTCGTCGTCGCAGGAGATGTGCCGTACGACCGACATCAGGTCGGGCAGCAGCTCTCCGGCGAGCTTGTCGCGGGCCGCGGCGGGGATGTCGGTCCACTGCGCCGGGTCGTGCGCGTACCGCGCGAAGTAGTGCTGGGACAGCTGCTTGGCGCGGAACGGCTTCTCGCCGATCGCGGCGACGGCCTCCTTGCGCTCGGCGGGCGTGAGGTCGGCGAGGTGCCGCGGCGGCTTCTTGGCTCCGCGGGGGGCGACGAAAGTGAGTTCTCCGGGCTTAGGCATGTCCGTACCAGTGTCGCAGATCGTTTGCGGTGATCCGCGGGCACCGGACGAGCCCCCGCTCTCGAGCGGCGGGGGCTCCGGCCGGCTCGTCCCGCCGGTCACAGGTGCAAACCGAAGCGACGGTTGCTCAGCTCGACAACAGCCGGTTGAAGAAGGACCGGTACTTCCGCAGGGCCAGGCGCAGGTCCTCCGTGTCGGCCTCCTCGCCCTTGCTCCACTGCCCCTCCAGGTCCTGCTTGTGCTGGGAGAAAGTAGCGGCCAAGGTCTGCATGACATCCGCCACCAGGCCGTCGGCCTCATGGACGGCCTCACGCGGGTCGTCGACGAATCGGTTCTGGATTTCCTGCCACCGCGTGCGGAATCCTGACTCGTCCTCCTCAGTCAGAAGCTGCGGAGCGTCTTCCCCTGCGGACGCATCCAGGGTGTCCGCCCCGGGTTCCGGCTCCCGCGGGACGGTCGAGGCTTCGGGCGGCATCGCCTCGGCCTCCGACGTCGCCCCGGGGGCCTCGCCCGGGAAACCCGGGGACTGGGCCTCGGGCCGGTCGCCCACACCCCTGTCCGGAGGCGCGGCAAGGTCGTCCGTGGAGAGTCCGGTCTCGGCCGGGCCTGGCGTGTGTTCGCGTTCCATCTCTCCTCCGTCCTGATGGTCGAAGAGTTCCGATGTCCGAGGCGCTCACGCGCGGGCCTGACGGGGCCCGCCGTCGGAGAGCAGTTCGTCGAAGAGCGCGCGATAGTGCACCATCGCGCCACGGAGTTGTTCGGTGTTCGCCTTGTGCTGCCGACTGCGCTCGTTGACGTCATGGGCGGCGCGGTAGTGCTCCACGGTCCTGCCGTGCTCGACGGACAGGTCCTGCACTTTCTGTTCGAGGTTGTCCGTGGGGTAGCCGCGTTCCCGCATGAGCGAGGTCACCAGGAGGTCCGCCTCCTGCACCGCCTCCTCGGGATGATCCACGAAGTCACCCTGGACCTTCTGCCAGTCCTGGGCGTAGCGGTCATGGACGGCAGGAGTCAGCGGTTTGATGTCCAGCGCGTCGTGCCGCTTCTCCCGGGCGCTCAGTTCGCGGTCGGCGGCGCTCAGGCTGCCCGCGTCCTCGGCGGTCCGCTCGTACTCGGGGCCGAACCGCTGCCGCAGACGGCGCCGGCGCATGGCGAACCAGCCGAGCACGGCGAGCGCCGCCAGCACGGCGGCAACCGGGATGATGATCGCGAGAAGAGTTCCCGTAGACATCCGCTCACCCCCTGGAAATCGGATACTCCCATCCTAAAGATAAAATTCCCATAGAAAATAGACATAAGCGGCAAATCTCTCTGGGGCCGGGCGGTTTCGGCTGCTGTGGAGACGGCGCGAGATCGCGCCGGCCGCACCGGAGCGCGAAGCGTTGCCCTCCGGATCCGACAAGGATCGCCGCCGCGGCCGCAGTAAGCACGAAGGGCCCGCCGCCCTGTGGACGACGAGCCCCCGCGGACGAATCCGCGACTCAGCCCGACCCGACGAAGAGCACCAGCAGCAGCCACACCACCGGGGCCGTCGGCAGGAGGGAGTCCAGCCGGTCCATGATGCCGCCGTGCCCGGGGAGCAGCGTGCCCATGTCCTTGATGCCGAGGTCCCGCTTGATCATCGACTCGCCCAGGTCGCCGAGCGTGGCGCTGACCGCGACCGCGAGGCCGAGGAGCAGGCCCTGCCACCAGGTGCCGCCGCCGACGAGGAACTGCATGCACAGCGCGCCCGCGGCCATCGCGAACGACACCGCGCCGAGCAGCCCCTCGCGGGTCTTGCCGGGGCTGATGCGCGGCGCCAGCTTGGTCCTGCCGAAGCGCCAGCCGACCGCGTACGCGCCGGTGTCGCTGACCACGGTCAGCAGCAGGAACGTGATCACCCTCTCCGGTCCGTCGTCCGCCGCCAGCATCAGGGCGACGAAGGTGGCCAGGAAGGGGACGTAGAACGCCGCGAAGATGCCGGCCGTGACATCCCGCAGATAACCCTCCGGCGGTTCGGTCATCCGCCAGACCAGGACCGCGAGGGAGGTGAGCGCCATCGCGACCCAGGCACCCTCCGCGCCGCGGACGTAACCGGCGACGACCATCGCCGCGCCGCCCACCGCGAGCGGGACGAGGGGCGCCTTGATCTGCTTGCGCTCCTCGAGGCGGGAGGTCAGCTCCCACAGACCGACGACGACGGCGACGGCGATCACACCGACGAAGACGGCCTTCACGAAGAAGAGCGAGAGGACGATCACCGCGCCGAGGCCGACGCCGACCCCTATCGCCGCACGCAGATCCCGGCCGGCCCGCTTCTTCTGCGGGGGCTCGGGCCGCGAGGGCGGCTGTGGGGTGGGCTCGCCCGGCGGCGGCGGGGTGGGCATGGGCTCCTGCGGCGTTTCGTCACGGAACAGGGGGCCGCCCAGTCGAGCGGCCCCCCGGTCACGGTCCTCGCGGTCTGCGCCGCGACGGTTGTCGGCGTCTCTGCCTGCGTCGGGGAAGTCCGGCACGATGGGCATGGGCCGCGTCTCAGATGTATACCGCGCGTCGTGCCCATCGTGGGCGGAACCCGCCGGGAGGGGCCCCTGCTCGGGCGGCGGCCACGCGCCGGCGTATCCGGCGCCGTGCGAGGCCCCCCAGGAAGAGTCGTTCATCAGACCTCGAGCAGCTCGGCTTCCTTGTGCTTCAGCAGCTCGTCCACCTGCGCCACGTACTTCGCGGTGGTGTCGTCGAGCTCCTTCTCCGCACGGCGGCCCTCGTCCTCGCCGACCTCGCCGTCCTTGATCAGCTTGTCGATGGTCTCCTTGGCCTTGCGGCGCACGGAGCGGATCGAGATCTTGGCGTCCTCGGCCTTGGTCTTGGCGACCTTGATGTATTCCTTGCGGCGGTCCTGGGTCAGCTCCGGGAACACCACGCGAATGATGTTGCCGTCGTTGCTCGGGTTGACGCCGAGGTCCGAGTCGCGGATCGCCTGCTCGATGTTGCGCAGCGCGGTCTTGTCGAACGGCGTGACGACGGCCATCCGCGGCTCGGGAACGGAGAACGAGGCCAGCTGGTTGATCGGGGTCAGGGCACCGTAGTAGTCCGCCACGATCTTGTTGAACATCGCCGGGTGCGCACGTCCGGTGCGGATCGCGGCGAAGTCATCCTTGGCGACCAGGACGGCCTTCTCCATCTTCTCCTCGGCCTCGAGGAGGGTCTCTTCGATCACCACTTGCTCCTGCGTGTCTTGAGGTAGGCCCGGCTCGTACCACTGGGCCGGCGGAACCTGCGTCGCGTGTTGCCTGCACGGTGTCCGACCGGCAGGACTTTGTCCATCCCTCTTGGGGCGCCCCGGATCAGGCCCGGGTGCCCCGGTCGCTCACGAGCGTGCCGATCTTCTCACCCTTGACGGCCCTGGCGATATTGCCTTCGGCGAGGAGTTCGAAGACGAGGATCGGCAGGGCGTTGTCGCGGCAGAGGGTGATCGCGGTGGCGTCGGCGACCTTGAGGTTGCGCGACAGCACCTCGCCGTACTCCAGCGCGTCGAACTTCACCGCGTCCCCGTTGGTCTTGGGATCGGAGTCGTAGACCCCGTCGACGCCGTTCTTGCCCATGAGCAGGGCCTCGGCGTCGATCTCCAGGGCCCGCTGCGCGGCGGTGGTGTCGGTGGAGAAGTAGGGCATGCCCATACCGGCGCCGAAGATGACCACACGGCCCTTCTCCAGGTGGCGCACGGCGCGGAGCGGGATGTACGGCTCCGCGACCTGGCCCATGGTGATGGCGGTCTGGACGCGGGAGTCGATGCCTTCCTTCTCCAGGAAGTCCTGGAGGGCGAGGCAGTTCATGACCGTGCCGAGCATGCCCATGTAGTCGGAGCGGGCCCGGTCCATGCCGCGCTGCTGCAGCTCGGCCCCGCGGAAGAAGTTGCCTCCGCCGATGACGACCGCGATCTCCGCGCCGTCGCGTACGACCGCGGCGATCTCGCGGGCGATGGCGTGTACGACGTCGGGGTCGACGCCCAGGCCTCCGCCACCGGCGAACGCCTCGCCGGACAGCTTCAGCATGAAGCGGCCGGTCTTTTTGCCGTGGTTGTCGTCGCTCTGTGCGGCGCCCTGATTCATGGAGATCTCCTCGTGCACATACGAAGAAGGCCATTGCCAGTGGGTCCTTGCGGTTTCCCGTACGGCAATGGCCTCCTCGTCAGATCTGCGATCGCCGGGCGCGTACGCCGACGACTGCTTCAGACCCTACCGGGGTCCGGTGTCCGTCGCGTACGGACTCAGATGCCGACCTTGATGCGGCTGAAGCGCTTCAGGGTGACACCGGCATCCTTCAGAACCTGCTGAACCGTCTTCTTGTTGTCCAGCGCGTACGGCTGGCCGAGGAGGGTGGCCTCCTTGAAGAAGCCGTTGACGCGACCCTCGACGATCTTCGGGAGCGCGGCCTCGGGCTTGCCCTCGGCGCGCGTGGTCTCCTCGGCGACGCGGCGCTCGGACTCGACGACCTCGGCCGGGACGTCCTCGCGGGAGAGGTACTTCGGGGCGAAGGCGGCGATGTGCTGCGCGATGCCCTTGGCGAGGTCCGCGTCGGCCTTGTCGAGCTCGACCAGGACACCGATCTGCGGGGGCAGGTCGGGCATGGTGCGGTGCATGTAGGCCGAGACGTAGGCGCCGGAGAACTGCGCGAAGCGGTCCAGGACGATCTTCTCGCCGAGGTTGGCGTTGGCCTCGTCGACGTACGCCTGGACGGTCTTGCCGGCTTCGATCTCGGAGGCGAGCAGCGCCTCGAGGTCGGCCGGGGCGGTCTTGGCGACGTGCGCGGCGAGCGCGCCGGCGACGGCCTGGAACTTGTCGCCCTTGGCGACGAAGTCCGTCTCGCACTTCAGCTCGACGAGCACACCGGAGGTGTTGTCGTCGGCGATCAGGGAGACGACGGCGCCGTTCTCGGCGGAGCGGCCCTCGCGCTTGGCGACGCCCTTCTGGCCCTTGATGCGCAGGGCCTCGACGGCCTTGTCGACGCTGCCGTCGGCCTCGTCCAGCGCCTTCTTGCAGTCCATCATGCCGGCGCCGGTGAGCTCGCGGAGCTTCTTCACGTCAGCGGCGGTGTAGTTCGCCATGTCCTTGAATCTCTCTCGAAGGTCGAAAGTCGAAGATCTACGGGTGAGCGGCGGGGCCGGTGCCTGCTGGCACCGCCCCCGCCGTCAACTACCGAACCGGTGAGGTCAGGCCTGCTCGGCGTCCGCGGCCGGCTTCTCGGCCTCGGCGGCCGGGGCCTCGGCAGCGGGAGCCTCAGCGGTGGGCGCCTCGGCGACCGGGGCCTCAGCGGCGGCGGGAGCCTCGGCGGCCGGCGCCTCGGCGGACTCGCCCTCGGTGGCGGCCTCGTCGCCTTCGGTCTTCTTCTCGCCCTCGAGGAGGTCACGCTCCCACTCGGCGAGGGGCTCGCCGGCGGCCTTCTCGCCCGGCTTGGAGTCGCCGGTGGCGGCGCCGGAACGGGCGATGAGGCCCTCGGCGACGGCGTCGGCGATCACGCGGGTGAGCAGGGTGACGGAGCGGATCGCGTCGTCGTTGCCCGGGATCTTGTAGTCGACCTCGTCCGGGTCGCAGTTGGTGTCGAGGATCGCGACGACCGGGATGTGGAGCTTGCGCGCCTCACCGACGGCGATGTGCTCCTTCTTGGTGTCGACGATCCAGACGGCGCTCGGCACCTTCTGCATCTCGCGGATACCACCAAGGGTCTTCTCCAGCTTGGCCTTCTCGCGCGAGAGGACCAGGAGCTCCTTCTTGGTGAGGCCGGAGGCGGCCACATCCTCGAAGTCGATCTGCTCGAGCTCCTTGAGGCGCTGCAGACGCTTGTAGACGGTGGAGAAGTTGGTGAGCATGCCGCCCAGCCAGCGCTGGTTGACGTACGGCATCCCGACGCGCGTCGCCTGCTCGGCGATGGCCTCCTGGGCCTGCTTCTTGGTGCCGACGAACATGATGGAGCCGCCGTGGGCGACGGTCTCCTTGACGAACTCGTAGGCGCGGTCGATGTACGACAGCGACTGGAGCAGGTCGATGATGTAGATGCCGTTGCGCTCCGTGAAGATGAATCGCTTCATCTTCGGGTTCCAACGACGGGTCTGGTGACCGAAGTGGACGCCGCTTTCCAGCAGCTCCCGCATCGTGACGACGGCCATGGCCGTATCTCCTTGTTTTTCTCGGTTATGTCCTGACGCCCCGACGCGCCGTGCCACAAGGGACCGAGGAGCGCGGCCACCAGACCTGGTGAAAGCGTGGTGGCGGGGCGTGCGAAGTCGACCCGGTGACCCGGATCGCCAGAAGAAGTGTACGGGACCGCCGACCTACCGGGTGACGGCGCTGTCCACAACGGGACCGTTGTCCACAGAACCGGACCATGATCAGCGGGCGGGGCGCGGCCTGCGGGACGGTTCCGTCCATGAAGCGTACGTTTTGTGTGGGCGTGACAGCGGGGGCGCGGGCGGTGTTGCTCGTTGCACTGCTGCTCGCCGCGGTGCCCGTGGGGGCATGGGCGGCGGCGGGGACCGCCCGGGCCGCCGACGGCGAGGCGCGGAGCTGGCCCGTCGGGGCGCCGCGGCCGGTGGTGGTGCACGGGTGGGAGCCGCCCAGCTCGCCGTACGGGCCGGGCCACCGCGGTGTGGACCTGGCCGCGGCGGCCGGCGCCCCCGTACGGGCCGCCGCGGCGGGCACGGTCTCCTTCGCCGGATCCGTGGCGGGCCGGGGCGTGGTGTCGATCAGCCTCACCGGTACGGGTGACCCGCCGCTGCGCACCACGTACGAACCGGTCCGCCCGCTGGTCGAGGAGGGCGCCGAGGTGCGCGCCGGCCAGACGGTCGCCGTCGTGGAGCCCGGGGCCTCGCACTGCGCGGGGTGTCTGCACTGGGGGCTGCGCCGCGGCGACGCGTATCTGGACCCGCTGACGCTGCTGCCGCCCTGGATGCTGCGCCGCCCGCCCTCCCGGCTCCTCCCGGTCTTCGGCGTACCGGAACCGCCGACGGCGCGAGCGGCGGGGCCGGTGCAGCGGTGCACGCCGGGCTGCTGCTGCTCGCCTGCCTGGCGGCGCGTCACGCCCTTGGGCGACACGGCAGGGCCGACGCCGGCGCCGCCAGGACGCCGCCGGTCAGCCCCGTACCCCCCGGAGCACCATCGCGACCGCCGCTTCCGCGATGGCGTCGGGCTCCTCGGCCGCGCCGAGCTCGATGCGGCGGACCGCCGCGTCCACGACGCCCTGCAGCAGCATCGCGGTCAGCCGGGGCCGCTCCTGGCCCAGTTCGCCGAGCGCCTCGACGATCATCGCGATCAGACCGCCGTGCGCGGCCCGGATCTTCTCGCGGGCGCCCGCCTCCAGCTCACTTGCCGAGATCGCGACGACGGCCCGGTGCCGCCGGTCCCCGACCAGCTCGAGCTGGCTGCGCACATACGCCTCGACCTTGCCCTCCGGCGTCTCGGCCCGCCCCATGGCGGCCTCCACCTCGGCCGCCCAGACAGGGAAGTCCACCGCGCAGAGCTCTTCGACGACCGCGGCACGCGAGCGGAAGTACTCGTAGACGGAGGACCTCGCCAGGCCGGTGCGCTCCGCGAGGGCGGGGAAGGTCAGCGCCTCCGTACCGCCTTCGGACAGGAGGGAGCGCGCGGCGTCCAGCAGGGCGCTTCGCTGCATCGTCCGGTGCTCGGCCACGGAGGCCGCTCGAATCCTTGGCACGCCTCCACTTTACGGATGCCGGGCCGGCGATCCCAGAGTCACCGGCCGGTCACCGTCCCACGTCGGCCAGCTTCGCCCGCAGTTGCAGCACCGACTTGGTGTGGATCTGGCTGACCCGGCTCTCCGTGACGCCGAGGACATGCCCGATCTCGGCCAGCGTGAGGCCCTCGTAGTAGTAGAGCGTGACGACGGTCTTCTCACGGTCGGGCAGGGTGTTGATGGCCCGGGCGAGGAGCCTGCGCAGCTCGCGGTCCTCCGCCACCTCGACCGGATTGTCGGCCGCGGTGTCCTCGAGCGTGTCCATGAGGCTGAGGCGCTCGCCGCCCTCGCCGCCGCCGTGCAGCAGCTCCTCCAGGGCCACCACATTGGCGAGCGACAACTGGCTGAAAACCGCGTGCAGTTCCTCGACCGCGACGCCCATCTCCGCGGCGACCTCGCACTCGGAAGGAGTACGCCGCAACTGGGCCTCGAGCGTCGCGTACGCCCGCTCGACGGCTCGCGCCTTCTGCCGCACCGACCGCGGGATCCAGTCCAGCGCGCGCAGTTCGTCGATCATCGCGCCGCGGATCCGGGTGATGGCGTACGTCTCGAACTTGATCGAGCGGTCGATGTCGAACTTCTCGATCGCGTCGATGAGTCCGAAGACCCCGGAGGAGACGAAGTCCGCCTGCTCGACGTTGGACGGCAGGCCCACACTCACCCGGCCTGCGACGTATTTGACCAGCGGTGAATAGTGCAGGATCAGCTGTTCCCGCAGCCGGTCGTCACCCGTGGCCTTGTACGACCGCCACAACTCCTCGAGCGACGAGGGTGCGGCGGGCCGCACGGCGCCACGGGCAGCGGGTGGCGCTGCCGCGCGGTCAGACCCGGAGGTGTGCTGGGGCATGCGTTGCCTTGAGCCGTTCTGCTGTGAAGGGAGCGGGGCGGGGCCGCCTGGGCCCGGAATCCGGTGAGCGTAGCGTGACTGGACGGTCGCGGTGGGCGAAGGCGGGCGACAGGAACCTGCTCGGGTATTCGCCCTCGTCCACACCTTCGAACCGGGGCCGATGCCCAGCGCACCGGCCCCTCGGGTCCCGTCGACCGGCCCTCAGAGGTCATCGGCTTCACCTTTTCACCCGAATGCCCGAGGTCAAGCACCGCCTCGCCGTGCGTTCGAACCAGGGCGGGGTCCGCGCGTCAGCCGCCATCCCTCACCCTCGCGTTCCACGAATCCGAGTGAATGCAGTTCGTACAGCTTGCCGAGGGCCTCGTCCACGGTCGTGCCGGCGCCACGGGCGGCGTCCCGGACTGTGAGTGCGCCCCCGGCGGGCAGTGCCTCGAGCACCCGTCTGCCGGCCGGGTCCAGCAGGTCCCTGGGGACCACCGGGCCGCTGCGCGGCGGGGCCAGCTCTCCCATGTCGCCGACGAGTTCGACCACTTCGGCCGCGTCGGTGACCAGCACGCCCTCGCCGCGCAGCAGTTCGTGGACGCCGGCCGACAGACCGCTGGTGGCGGGGCCCGGCACCCCCATCGTGCAGCGGCCCAGCCGCTGGGCGCCGCGCGCGGTCACCAGCGAGCCGCTGCGGTACTCGGCCTCGACCACGACGGTGCCTCTCGTCAGCGCGGCGATGACGCGGTTGCGCATCACGAATCTGCTCGGCGTCGGGTGATCCCCCGGCGGCAACTCCCCGATGACGAGCCCCTGTTCGACGATGCGTCCGATCAATTGGCCGTGACCTCGGGGATAGACGACATCGACGCCGCAGGCGAGGACCGCGACCGTGGCACCCCTCGCGGCCAGCGCGCCGCGGTGCGCGGACCCGTCCACGCCGAACGCCGCCCCCGACACCACGACCCAGCCGCGCTCCGCGAGACCGGAGCCGAGAGCGGCCGCCATGTGCGCCCCGTACGGTGTGCAGGCCCGCGCCCCGACCACGGCGACCGAGCGCAGCGCCCACATCCGCAGGTCCGGCCGGCCCCGGATCCACAGGCCGACGGGTCTCGCGTCACGGAGGTCGTCGAGCTGGCTCGGCCACTCGGTGTCGCCTGGCACCACGAACCGGCCGCCGGCCGCCCGGATCGCCTCCAGGTCACGCTCCGGATCCACCCCGACGGCACGCGCCCGCAGTCCCTGCGCCCGTCGCTCGCTGACGCCGGGCAGGGCCTCGGCCGGGCGGTCCTCCGATGTCAGCCGGGCCAGCAGCTCCTGTGCGCCGAACTCCCGCAGCCACCGTCCGCCGTGTCCGTCGCCCGGTTCCAGGATGCGCGTCAGGGCCGCCCGTGCCGTCCGCTCCCGCACGTCCGGCGGCCCCTGGGTGGCAGCCGGCGCCGTCATGACCCGCCTCCGGCCCCCGCGGCCACTCCCGCCGGTACGCCTCTCGCGATGCCGGTCCGCAGCTCCAGCGCCAGCGCCACGTCACACGGTTCGGGACGGCCCCGGCCGGCCAGGTCGGCGACGGTCCAGGCGATCCGCAGCACCCGGTCGAGGCCGCGGGCCGTGAGGATGCCGCGCTCCACGTCGCGCTCGGCGGCCGCCAGGGCGCCGGGGGCCACCGCCCAGCGGGTCCGCAGTTCATGGCCGGGGACCTCGCTGTTGACGCTCCAGGGCGTGCCGTCCAGCCGGGCCGCGGCGCGGTCCCTCGCCTGCCGCACCCGGTCCGCGACGACCGCCGTGGACTCGCCGCGGCCGCCCTGGCCGAGGAGGTCGGACCGGCTCACCGGCTCGACCTCGATCCGCAGGTCGACACGGTCCAGCAGCGGCCCCGAGAGCCGGGCCTGGTAGCGCCGGATGGCCGCGGCGGGGCATTCGCAGCCGGCCCCGTGCAGCGTGTGCCGGCCACAGGGGCAGGGGTTGGCGGCCAGTTTGTGGATGTAGTTGCCCACTGACCATTGACCGCGTGATCCATGCCCGTGGCGGATCGGCGCCTGGTTACTTGCGGATGAGCTCGTTCAGCTTCTCGGCCGCCATCAGGAACCAGAGACCGGACGCCCCCAGCCCGACGGTCACTCCAAGAAGAACGCCAGCGGTGGTGCCGACGAAGTTGACGATGGGGATCGCGGCGGCGAAGCCAGCGCCGAGCCCGAGTGCAACGCCGATGACCCCGGCGATGCCGAAGATCACGACAGCACGAAGGGAAACTACCCCTTTGTCACGGTCTTCGGACTGACTCGACTCGTTGCCTTCGCGGGGCGGACCTGCTTTTGTGGACACAACGTTCCTCCTGCTGGCAAGCGGATGTGAACGAGGACGGCTCCCGGTGCGAACGGGGGCCGTTCGCCTTTCAGCAGGCTTGCGGCCGCGTCCCCTCACTAGCAGACTCGCAGGCGGGACCCTGTTCGTCAATATCGAGAGATTTTTTCGATAATCGAGAATCGTGGGCTAGAGTGGAGGCATGGAGCGGAAGGTTGAGGCGCTAGGACCCACGGGTGCGCGAGTCGCGGACCGGCTGACTGAGCTGCGCCGAGCGCAAGAGCTGACTCAGGGACAGCTGGCGGAGAAGCTCCGCGAGCTCGGGCGCCCCATTGCGGTGGCCGCTCTGTCCAAGATCGAGAAGGGGCTCCGCCGCGTCGACGCGGACGACTTGATCGCGTTGTCGCTTGCACTGGGCGTCAGCCCGAACGAGCTCCTCCTGCCGGATCCGTTCTTCAGTGATCCGGTGGAGCTGACGCCGACTAAGAACATGGGGGCGGCCGAGGCCTGGCAGTGGGCCGCCCATAACCCCGAGGGCGCCCGCGGAGTGTTCATCTCCTATGCCCGCCGGGACAGGGATTGGGCAGAATGGATCGCATGGACGCTTAAGAACGCCGGCATCCTTGTGAGGCTCGACGTATGGGACCTTTCGCCGGGCATGAGCTGGAACAGTGTGCTGACGAACAACATCAAGAACGCTAAGTGCGTCATCGCCCTCCTCTCATCAAACTATGTTTCGTCTGAGTGGACCCGCCATGAGTGGACGTTCGCGGAAGCTGCGGGAAGGCGCCAGCTGCTCCCGGTCTGCATCGAGCACTTCGACATGCCTAAGGCGTTCGCCCAGTACCAGTACCTGGATCTTGTGTCGTCGTCAGAAGAGCAAGCTCGGCAGCAGCTCCTTGAGTCCGTGAAGCTCTTCGGCGAGCGTCCCCAGGTCGCCGGGCAGTCAGAGACGCCCGAGTTCCCTGGGACATAGCAAAGGTGAACTATCGAGGTGTTCGGCGGCCCGGGATGCGGTCGGTGAGACGGGTGACGCCCGTGGCCGATTCCAGCCCGGCCTTCAGCCGGTGGTTCTCGACGGAGAGCCGGTGGATCTGGGCGACGGCAAGCTTCAGGGTCGCGGTCAGCTCCTGGTTGGTGCGTCGGAGTTTCGCGTTGCGGGCGGTGAGGCGGTCGTTCGGACTGGGTCTGGCGGAGCCATCCGGCTGGGTCTGGAGACCGCGGGCAGCGGCGATCTTCTGGACGGCGTCGGGGTAGTTGCGGCGGAAGGTCGTGTTGGACAGGCCAAGCCGGCGAGCTAGGTCAAGGACGGAGGGCTGCCTGCCGCTGCTGCGGCAGGCAGCCAGCAGTTCTTCGAGGGCTTTGGCGACGCGTGGGGGGCTTGGCAGGTCGGTCCTGCGGCTCACTGTTCCTCCGGGACGGCGTGGTCGAGAAACCGGGCGATCTCGTCCGCGCGGTGACGCAGGCGCGTCTCCAGCAGCGGCGGGGGCGGCAGTGAGGCTGCAAGGCGGTCGGTGATCGCAGCGAGTTCGGCCTGCCAGTGATTGCGGTTGGCCGGGGTGAGGGCGGCATTCTGGCAGGCCAGGGGTTGGCAGCCTCCGTGCTCGGGCAGCCCTTCGGTGGCGGTGACCTGGGCCTTCTCGCAGAGGGCCTTCGCTGGGTCGTGGACGCAGGTGATGAACGTCCCCGGATAGACGGCTGGATCGTGCCTGCGCATGATCCGTTTCAGGCGGGCCAGGTCGAGAACGACCTGGCCGGTGAAGCCGGCCCGCTGGCCCAGGGTCTCCAGGCGGCGGACCGCTTCCGCGGCGGCTGGCCCCTCCATCTGGTGATGTTCGTGAGCGTCGACCATGGCCAGCAGGTGTTCGCCCCGGGCCAGGGCCTGCTCGCTTTCAACCTCGGCCCGGAATCCGGAGTCGCTGGTGCCCGCGTAGCCCTCGAACATCTGGATGCTCTGGTGCTTGTAGTGCAGGGCCCCGGCGATCGTGCCACCCGGCCGGCGGGCGATGAACCAAGCCAGCGTGCGGCGGAACTGGCTGGTCATGAGCTTCCAGGGCCGGCCGTCGACGTCCGGGATGCCGTCGGTCCTGCCGTGGTCGGTGCAGTACTGGTTGACCCAGCCGATGAACTGGTTGAGGTTGATGTTGGTCGTCGAGTTCGCCATCACCCCGCCCGCGGCGACCCGCTCGGCGTGTTTCTTGCCCGCGCTGTGCAGCAGGGTGGCGAACAGCATGTCCTGCCCCGCGGGCTGGAGACGTTCCATGACCTTGATCGCCCGGGCGACCGGTGCACCGACCAGCCAGACGGCCGGGACTCCTTCCACGTCGTCGGCGCCCTTGAACGCCACACTGGCCAGCCGCCATCGATAAGCGGTGCCCTGGTCGTCGGTCTCGACGCTCAGGCTGTCGCGCCGCAGGTGCTTGATCTCGCTGTCCCGCATGCCTGACAGGTAGGCGATCACGATGTAGCAGGCGGACTGCAACAGCCGTCCCAGCACCGCGATGCTGTGCGGATGATCAGGTCGGCGGGTGACGGCATCGATCCATGGCCGGCCGTCCAGGACGGCGGTGATGGGACTGGAGAACGTCAGGACGTCGCCAGCGCCGACCCGGGCGAACGCCTCCTCGACCTGGGCCCGGTAGGAGTAGAGGCTGGTGGGATGGCAGTTGAGGTCCTCGGCCAGGGCATAGAACGAGTAGTTCCCCTGGGTGCCGGGCAGCGGTCGGTCGGCCGCGACATGCTCGTCGAGGAGTCTCTGGAGCCGGTGGCCGAGGTTCTTCGGGCCTTTCCCGGTGCCCAGGGCCTTGGGGCCTTCCCTGCGACGCCGACGCTGCCAGTGCAGGTCCCCGGCGAGGATGTCGTCGGCGAACTCGTCGACGAACCAAAGCGACCACGCCAACAGCGGACCCAGCACCTCCTCGGGAAGCCGGGACTGAGCGTTCTCGGTGCGGCCGCGGCGGACCGGCTCCCCCCAGCTGTCCATGTGGGCCGGGTCGAAGGCCAGCCAGCCTTCCTCGCGCATGCTGTGACGCCAGCGCCAGAAGTAGCGGACCGCTGCCCGTGCCTTGACTCGTTGCGAATAGCTCGTCCTCGGCCGGGTCAGCAGGTGCCGCTGGTAGTCGTCCAGATCCGCCCCGGTCAGCGACGCGATCGACCGGGCTTGCTTGGCATTGACCAGCCAGAGCAGGAACTGGTGGACCTCGCCGAGTGCGGCATGCAAGGTGGCGATGCCGGGACGGGTCTCCCCCGGCGGCAGCGGGCCCGACAACAGGCCGTAGTAGAGCTCCTTCACCAGCGGCCGGTAGGGGTCCGGGATCTTCGGGAAGTTCAAGATCAAGGACCGCCGGTGCCGCTGATGGTCGGCCGGGTTCAGCAGCCAGACCGGGTCCGTGAACCGGGAGGTGCCGGCCAGCTCCGTGCCCGGCCGCAGGGGCCTGCCGTGCAGCACGAAGACCTCGTGCAGAGCATCCGCGTGCGGCGGGGCCGCGGCGACGGCGACGGTCACGGGACCTCCCAAGGCTCTTCGGCCCAATCCAAGAGCGAGTCGTTGGGGATCTGCTCGCGGGCGGCGGCAACCTGTTCGGGCGAGAACCGGGTCAGGATGTCGTGGCGAATCGCCGCCCATGCCTGCCCATAGCGGGCCCACCAGACCTGCTCGCTCAGCCGCTGCCGCCGCTCGATCAGCGACTTCATCAAGCCCAGCAGCCGGGGCAGGTGTCCCTCGGTGACCATGCAGTTCCCGCAGGAGAAGCAGGACAGCAGCGACGCGGTGCAGGGCTGATGAGTCACCGGATGGTCCTTGGGATCACGACATCCGCTCCAGGGTCCGGCTGCCACCGGACCCTGGAGTCGGCCGGGCATGACGGTCAGACCGCCGCCCGCCTCTTCAAGGGCCCGCCGGTGGGCGTCGAGCGCAGAGCGTTCGGCGTCCGCCAGTGCCTCACCGATGACGTCGTCCGCCCATTCGCGGATCGTCATATCGCCCCGCAGGTAGTCCTTGAACAGCACCGGGAAAGTGTTCGAGCGGGCCGCGGACGGCAGATGCCCGCCCATCTTCTTCGTCCGCCGAGCTTCCATGCTCGTGCGAAGCCGCTGAGCCCTAACCTGCAACAAGGGCGCCTCAGCGCCGGGTGGTGCATCAGCCAGGACCGGCTGGCGCCGACCCCTGTTCCAGTCCGCCAGGCTCAGCAGGCCCGGGGCCAGGGACTTCACGAACGGCCCGTAGTGCTCGCCCGGGCCCACCTCGACTCCCCGGCGGTTGCCGTTCGCCCAGATCGTCAACAGCTGGTCTCCCCCGGCGAACAACCGCGACCGGACTGTCAGCCGGTGCAACAGCAGATAGAGACCGCCCGGGGTGTGCAGTTCGCGTCCCTCGGCCCCGATCTCCCAGGTGACCGTCTCGAACCACTTCCCCCGGCCGCGACGGCGTTTGATCACCTCGACCTCGACCGCCTTGCCCTCCAGGATCCGGTGGCGGGTACTCAGTTCTTTGACCGACTCGATATTGCGCTCGCTCAGAGCGACCATCAGCAGCAGCAGCGGTGCCAAGTCCTGGAGAGTGACGAACAGATGGCCCGCCAGCCGGACCCGTGTCTTCCACAAATACCGGCCGTCCTCCGACGGCCAGGGGACCGTGCCGGTCTCGGCCATGCCGGTCAGCCGCCTGCCCAGTTCCGCCTGGTCCTCGGGCAACTGCCCGGCCCTCGCCTGGGCCAGCAGCCTCTCCCCCGCCTCGATCCGCCGCCGGATCGCCGCCGTGTCCGCCCGAATCGCGGCCAGCAGCCGAGCAAGCTCACCCTCGCTGTAGCCGCTGCCGGATCCCGCCCACTTCTGCCGGGGAAAACGGCGCTGGATGAAGTCCGCAACGTCCGGATCGATCTTCTCTTTCAAGGGTGAGGTGCCCAAGAGCTGGTTGACCACGTGCAGATCTCCGCAGACCTTCCCACCTTCGGTGCGGTGCCGATGGAAGTCCTCCAGCATGCCCACCCGTAAGCCGTCGACCGTCGCCGGGGCATCGGGCAGAGCCGCGAGGAAACCCAGCACGCGTTCGATCGCATGGAAGACGGTCCGAGCCGATGCCAGTGTCCTGACCGTGCCGGCCGGCCCGCAGCGGGCAGCCCAGGCCGTGGCCAGATCCTCGTGCCAGCCCGGCAGCGGCGTCCGGCCGACGTCGAAGACGCCCTCCCGGCCGTCATCACCCCGAAACGGCACCATCAGGCCGCCCGGGGACGCCACGACCGCAGGGCCCGGCTCGTAGAGCCCTTCGGGGACCGCGGCTTGTCGGCCCGGTCCGGTGCTGCCCCTGCCCGTCCGCCTCATGCCACCATGCCCGTCGGGGGAACGGTGTCATCGCCGATGTCGGCCAGAGGCCCGTCCCGGACGTCCTCCCAGGTGTCCGGGACCAGTGCCATCCGCGTCTCCATCTCCAGCTCCTGAAGGGCATGCAGGTAGATCAGCGTCGACAAGATCGTCTTGTGCCCGAGCCGGCGCCTGACCCAGTCCAGCGGATCGCCGAACACCCTCACGTAGTGGCCCCGCTGGGCCTCGTTCATCTCCCCGAGCTGGGCGATGTGCCCGCGCTGGAGCTGTTCCAGCGTGATCACCGCGAAGGTGTGCCGCAGCAGATGCGCGTGGACCGCGAGGTTCACGCCCAGTCGGGAACAGCGCTGGTTGGCCGTGGTGAACACCGTCTTCCAGCCCGACGCCGTCATCGGCATGCCGTGCTCGCCCAGCCAGAGCATCGCCGGTTCCAGTCCGTCTTCGGTCTCCAGCATCAAGCGGCGCCGCTGGACGTCCTTGAGCTGGTGCAGCTTCAGCCGCCGCCCGGCCTGACCGACGGTGTGCACCACATCCGGCCGGGACAGGTCGGCGATCACCAGCGGACGGCGA
Source organism: Streptomyces sp. NPDC002835 (assembly GCF_053591995.1). Classification (NCBI taxonomy): domain Bacteria; kingdom Bacillati; phylum Actinomycetota; class Actinomycetes; order Kitasatosporales; family Streptomycetaceae; genus Streptomyces; species Streptomyces sp. NPDC002835. The sequence continues at coordinate 137,905 of NZ_JBSFUW010000012.1, forward strand.
ATCCGGTCATAGCGTCCGGCCGCCCTGGCCTCGGCCACCACCTCGGCCCGGTCGACCGCGATGTAAAAAGCCGCCTCCCGCACCAGCGCGCCGGGCAGATAGATCCAGCGGGCAGAGAAGTACTTAGCGATCACGCCCGGCAGCCAGAACCGGCGGTAACCCGGGAGCTTCGAGGGCAGCGGAATCTCCGGAACGGTGACGTGGGCTTGCTCCGAGAGCCGCATCCCCGTCCGCACCAGCGTGTCGGAGAACAACGCGTTCCGTGATGCCCACCGGCCTCTGAACGAGGAATCCAGCAGCCCGTCCGGACCGAACCCCCGCAGCCCAACATCCCGCCAAAGCCGGTAGGACCTCGGCGGCAGCCATTCGATCCTCTGGCCCCGCTCGTCGTGCGCGAACGTCGCCGGAACCGTGTCCAGCACCGCTGATCCCCGCCGCATCACCCCCGCCGGTTCGGGCCTCCGCGGTCGCTGCGGAATCGGCAAGGCCGCAACATGCCCCTGACGCATCGCCCAGACGTAGAACTGGTTGACGTGGCTGACCTCCTGGCTCCACGTCCCGCCCTCAACGGCGGGGCCGGCTTCGTCCTCCCGACGCCACGAGTGGTAGGCCAGATGGTCTTCCTCGCGGGCATCACGCCACGACCGCCCTCCCCGGGCGGACCATAGGAAGTTCAGGAACCCGCACAGAGCCCGCCCCCTGTTGGCGTTGGTGTTCCACGGCGACACCATCACGTGCGGCTGGCGGAAGTATGCGTTCAGATCCACGTCGTACTCGAACCGCGGCGACAGCAAGTACGGCAGACCTTCCGGCAGACCCTCCTCGTCCAGCCAGGCATCCACCCCGCCCCAAGACCGCACGATCTCCGGAGCGGACTCCGGGCACTCAAGGTCGCGGCTCACGAAACACAGACGCCACTGCGAGCTACTTGCCACTCACACAGCGTACCGATACTCAGACCGGTCAATGACCGAAAGCGCACAATACTGCATCAGCAGGAATCTCGCCGGCAGGCGCACCACTCCCCCGCTCCTGGCGACGACGACATGGCCGGACTCCAGTGGCTGCCGCAGCGCGTCCAGCGCCTTTCCGGAGAATTCCGGGGCTTCGTCCAGGAAGAGCAGGCCCCGGTGGGCGAGCGAGACGGCGCCCGGCTTCGGCAGGCCGTTGCCGCCGCCCACCAGCGACTGCATCGTCGCCGAGTGGTGCGGGGCGCAGTACGGCGCGGCGCGCACCAGCGGCTCGCCCGGGGGCAGGATGCCCGCCACCGAGTGCACCGCCGTCACTTCGAGTGATTCCCGGCGGGTCAGCGGCGGCAGTACCCCGGGCAGCCGCTCGGCCAGCATGGTCTTGCCCGCGCCGGGCGGGCCGGAGAGCAGCAGATGATGACCGCCGGCCGCCGCGACCTCCAGGCCGGTGCGCGCCCGGTGCTGGCCCGCGACATCGGCGAGGTCCGGTCCTTCGCCGGGGGCGGCCGACAGTCCCGTGCCGACGCCCGCGCCCGGCACCAGCAGGCCCGCCAGCATGGCATCGGGTCTGCCTTCCTCGACGGGCTCCTCGTCCGGTACCGGCTCGTCGGCGAGCACGGCGATGAGCTGGCGCAGGCTGCGCACGCCGAGGACCGAGATTCCGGGTACGAGTGACGCCTCGCCGGCGGTCCGTTCGGGCACGACCACGTGCTCGTACCCGGCTTCCGCCGCCGCGAGCACCGCGGGGAGCACTCCGCGCACCGGTCTGACCCGCCCGTCGAGCCCGAGCTCACCGACGAGCACGAGGTCGGCGATCTGCCGCGGGTCGATCCGCTCGGCGGCGCCGAGCACGGCGACGGCGACAGCGAGGTCAAAGCCGCTCCCGGCCTTCGGCACCGAGGCCGGGCTGAGCCCCACGGTCAGCTTCTTCTGCGGCCACTCGGCGCCCGAGTTCACCACGGCCGCCCTGACCCGGTCGCGGCTCTCGACCAGGCTCTTGTCCGGCAGGCCCACCAGCGTGAAGGCGGCCACGCCAGGCTCCAGGTCCGCCTGGACCTCGACGACCACGCCCTCGACACCCACCAGGGCCACGGAACACGCTCGCGCGAACCCCATCACGCCACCCCGCGGGCATGTTCGACGACCGCGGCGCCGCGCCTGGGCAGTATCACGCCCACGAGGTCGATGCGCACGCCTCCCGGCGGCGCGCCGCCGTGCCGCTCCACCCAGCACTCGGCGAGCCGTCGAAGGCGCCGTGCCTTCACCGGCGTGATCGCGGCCATCGGATGCTCATAGGCTCCGGCCCTGCGGGTCTTGACCTCGCAGACGACCACCGTGTCACCGTCCCGGGCGACGATATCGATCTCCCCGGCCCGCCCGCAGCGCCAGTTCCGCGCCAGCAGTCGCATGCCGGACCTGGTCAGCAGCCGTGCGGCCAGGTCCTCTCCGTACCGTCCCAGTGCCCCCGTCGCGTTCATTTCGGCACCACCTCCGGCACCGACTCTGACGGGTGGGGCCCGTCAATGTGGATCTTGGTCGAGAACTGTGGACGACCCTCGGACTGAGGACAACCGCGTCACCCGCAGGAGTGGATCCAGCCCCGGATCAAGCCTCGGTCCAGCTCCGGACACAGCCCCGGGTGCGGCCCCGGACGCAGCCCAGGGTCCCGCCCCGGAATCAGTCCCGGATTCAGCTCCCCGGAAGCTCGAGGTCGCTCTTGTTCAGCTCCTCGATGTTGACGTCCTTGAAGGTGAGCACCCGGACCTGCTTGACGAACCTGGCCGGCCGGTACATGTCCCAGACCCAGGCGTCGGCCATCGAGACCTCGAAGAAGACCTCGCCCTGAACCGAGTGCACCTGCATCTCGTAATCATTGGTGAGGTAGAAGCGCCGCTCGGTCTCGATCACGTATTTGAACAGCCCGACGACATCTCGGTACTCCCGGTAGAGCTTCAGCTCCATCTCGGTCTCGTACTTCTCGAGGTCCTCGGCGCTCATGGCATGTTCCCCTTCAGCCTTGCGTCCCCCCATTGTGCGCCAGTCACCCTGGGTCCTCAGACGATTTCCGGGTCCAGGACCACCGGCGCACTCGGAGGTCCCTCGTCGAGCAGCGTGCGCAGCAGCTCGGCGAGCCTGGTCGGGTACACCGTCTCACGCGCCGCCGACAGTTCGGCGGAGGTCCACCACCTCAGGCCGCGGACGCTCCTTCGCTCGAGCTCCGTCAGCCCGGCGGGCGCGGTCGCCGTCCGGTCCGTACGCCCCAGGAAGTACCACTCGTCCTGGTCCCAGCGGCGGCCGTCGAAGGGGAACGAGCAGTGCCGCTGCCACAGCACCGGCCCCAGTTCCACCTCGGTGATCCCGGTCTCCTCCGCGAGCTCCCGCAGCGCCGCCTGCTCCCGCGTCTCGTCGCCCTCCAGGCCGCCGCCGGGGGTGAACCACCAGTCGTCGGCCGGGTCGGCCGGCTCGTACCCGTGCAGGAGGAGGATGCGGTCCCGAGGGTCGAGGAGCACGACCCTGGAGACCTTGCGCAGCCGGGAGAGCGGAGCGTCAGGCGACACCGGAGACCGCCCGGCCGCGCCGCTTGCGCCCCGTGCGGGCCGCCACCGGCCCGTACGCGGCCCCGCCGACGATCAGCAGGGCGCCGACCACGGCCGACCCGGCCATGAGCTTGACGGGACCGGGCCGCGACACCCCTCCGGGCAGGCCGGCGAAGCTCTCGGGGCGCTCGACGATCCCGCCGTCCAGGGGCCAGGCCACGGCGTCGACCCGGGCGGAGACCGCGGAGCGGGGCACGGAGCCGTGACCGGGCTCCTGGAGGTGCGACCTCGAGTCGAGCGAGCCGAGGCGCTCGTCACCGAGCAGGAAGAGCTGCCCCTCGGGCACGACTGCCGTGAACTCCTGCGACGCGGGCTGGTCGGGCTGCAGCAGATACGGTTCCTCGACGGCCTCGCCGTTGATCGTCAGCCGGCCGTCCCCGTCGCAGCATGCGATCTCGTCGCCGCCCACCCCCACGACCCGTTTGATCATGGGCAGGTCGCCCCACTGCTTGTCACGGAAGACGACGACGTCCCCGCGGCGCACCTCGTCGCCGTCGATCCGCTCTGCCAGCACCCGGTCGCCCGCCTGCACGGTCGGCGCCATCGACTCCGTCGGCACGATGTACGGCTGGTAGACGAGGGCGCCCCAGACGAACCCACCGAGGAAGAGCACACAGCCGACGGCCACCGCCAGCCCGGACAGCGCACTGCCCAGCCGGCCGTGGCCGTCGTCTCGTCCTGTTCCGCCCATCCCTGCGCTCCCCACCTCGGAGATACGACCCCCGGGAGTCCGGCGCCCGGGGAGTCGGCGATCTGGGCGGCACCCTACCCGGCGGTACGCCCGGCGGTCAGCCTCCTGCGCCACAGCACCACGGGCACCGCGCCGGCGAGGCCGAGCGCCGCGGGGGCAGCGGGCAGCACGGTGGCCGCGGCGCCGATCGCGAGACGGTCGAAGGTGTCCGGCACCGGCAGGGTGGACCAGCGGTCCAGCGGCCAGGCGACCACCACGGCGCGTCCCACGACCTTGTCGACCGGGACGAAGCCCCGGTTCACGTCCTCCATGTGGTAGCGGGAGTCCTGCGAATTCTGGCGGTTGTCGCCCATCACCCAGATCTTGTCGTCCGGCACCTTGAAGGGCCCGAACGGCATGTCGTCGCAGGCGGAGCTGCCGGGGAAGACGTACGGCTCGTCGAGGGCCTCGCCGTTGACCTTGACCGGGCCGCCCTTCTTGCACTCCACCGTGTCGCCGCCGACCGCGATCGTCCGCTTGATGAGGTCCTTGTCCTCCGCGGACGGCATCAGGCCGATGAAGCTCAGGAACCGCTGCACGACGTTCGGCTCCGGGACGGGCTCGCCCTCGAGCCAGCCGCCGGGGTCGTGGAAGACGACGACCTCGCCGCGCTCGGGCTCGGAGCCGAACCACGGGGTGAGCTTGTCCACCAGCACCCGGTCGCCCCGCTGCAGGGTGTTCATCATCGATTCCGACGGGATCGAGAACGCCTGCACCAGGAAGGTCTTGATCAGCAGCGCGAGAAGCAGTGCGATACCGACGAGGAGCGGCAGTTCCTTCCAGAAGGACTTCTGCTTCTTCCGGTCCGTACCGCTGCCCTCCGGGGAGTCGCCGTCACTGTCGCCGCCATCGCCACGGCCACCGTCGCCGCCGGTCGGCGGCAGTGGGTCGTCCGTCATGCCCGGGGGCGTCTCGGGAAGCCCGCGCCTCTCCTCGGGATCGTCATGCCCGGACCGTGCGCCGACCGCCACGTCCCCCACATCCACTCCTCACGCCGTGCGAACCGCCTGTGCCGAATCAGGTACAGGCCCACCACTCCCATAACGAGCGGGAGTTCCGCAGGGGTCGGGAGCAGGACCATTCCGTTGTGGTCCTGGGATGACAGGGTATTCGACGGCGACTGTGCCGCCGTGGTCCCGGCGCGCGCGTTGGGTACGGATGCGTACGTCTCCGGCTCCTCCAGCTGCCGCCAGTGGTCCAGCGGCCAGGCGATCACGACCGCCCTGCCGACGACGCGGTCCTCCGCGACCGTGCCGCTGCCCTCCTCGTCGAGGTGGAAACGCGAGTCGGCGGAGTTCGACCGGTGGTCCCCCATCACGAAGAGCCGCCCGGCCGGCACCTTCACGTCGAACCGCATCGACGAGGGGACGTCGTCCGGATGCAGATAGGGTTCGTTCAGCGCCACACCGTTGACGGTGACCCGGCGGTCCTTGTCGCAGCAGACGACCCGGTCCCCGCCGACGGCCACCACGCGCTTGATGAGATCCCGTTCGTCGTCCGACGGCAGCAGCCCGATGAAGGTCAGCAGCTGCTTGGCCTGCTTGATCACGACCGGATCGTCCTGTGCCGGCTTCTCCTCCGGCGGCAGCCAGCCGCCCGGGTCCTTGAACACGACGACGTCGCCCCGCTCCGGCTTCGAGCCGAACCACGGGGTGAGTTTGTCGACCAGCACCCGGTCCTCGATCCTGATCGTCTGCTCCATGGAGCCCGACGGGATCACGAAGGCCTGCACCAGGAACGTCTTCAGCACCAGGGCTATGAGCAGCGCGACCGTGATCAGGACGGGTATCTCCTTCACCGCAGAACGGCGGCGCTTGCGCCTGACCTTCTGTGCCAGCCGGCGCCGCTCGGCCCGGCCGGGCAGCGACCGGGCCCCGTCGGTGGGCCGGGTCCCGGTCGGCAGCCGGGTGTCCGCCCGGTGGCTGGGGCTGCGCCCGCGTTTACCCATGGGCGCCGCCCGGGGGCGCGTCGGGTACGCCGGAGAACGCCTCCGTCGTCTCGATGCCGGACCAGCGGCCAACGGGCCAGCCGATCCAGTCCACCCGGCCGATCACCATGTCCACGGGCACCATCCCGCCGCCGGGCCGGCCGAGGTGGTCCCTGGAGTCGCTCGAGTTGCTGCGGTGGTCGCCCATGACCCAGAGCGTCCCCTCGGGGACGACGATGTCGAACGCCACCTCCGACGGCACGCCGTCGGAGTGCAGATACGTCTCTTCGACCGGTACGCCGTTCACCTCGACCTTGCCCCCCTTGTCGCAGCAGACGACTCGGTCACGACCCACGCCCACCACCCGTTTCACGAAATCGGTCTCGGCCGGCTCGGCCAGTCCGAATACGGCGAGCCCCTCTCGTACTACGGAACTCACCGGATTTTCAGTCAGTTCCTCCGGCACGAAGGAGCCCTCGCCGTCGAAGACGATCACGTCTCCGCGCCGGGGCTCCGCCCCGGAACCGTAGGCCAGCTTGTTCACCAGCACCCGGTCCCCGATCTGCAGCGTCGGCTCCATGGAGCCGCTGGGGATCTGGAAGGGCTGGATCAGGAAGTGGTTCAGCAGCAGCACGAAGACCGCGCAGGCGGCTCCGGTCCAGCCGGCCGTGCGCAGCGACACCGGCCCACGGCCCGCAGCGCCCCGGAAAAGCCGGAAACGCCGGGAGCAGCGGGAGGTACGGGAACGACGCACGGAGCGCGATCCCTCTTCCCCGCCCCCGTCCTCGGGGGTGGAAGAGCGATCGCGCTCCGTGTGCTGTGCTTGGGTGTCCATCGGTGGCAGAGCTTATCCGGCCGCCCTGTGACCGGTGGATCCGAAGCGTCGTCGCGGCTGTGAGCTCAGGCTCGTCAGTCGCGCTTCTCCTTGATCTTCGCGGCCTTGCCGCGCAGCTCACGGAGGTAGTACAGCTTGGCGCGACGGACGTCACCGCGGGTGACGAGCTCGATCTTTTCGAAGATCGGGCTGTGCACCGGGAAGGTGCGCTCGACGCCGACGGAGAAGGAGACCTTGCGGACCGTGAAGGTCTCGCTCACGCCCGCGCCCTGGCGGCGGATGACGACGCCCTTGAACTGCTGGATACGGGAGCGGTTGCCCTCGATGACGCGAACGTGGACGTTCACGGTGTCACCGGGACGGAAGGCCGGGACGTCGCTGCGCAGCGAAGCCGCGTTGACGTTGTCGAGCAGGTGAGCCATGGTGGTCTGCTTCCTCGCCGATGCCACAGGTCATCAGCGGAATGTCGTGATGAGAAAAGGGTGCTCGCGCGCCGGGCGGGCGTCGTTCCCCCTGTGGCAGGGGCGCCGGCCGGACGTACAGCAGCGGCTCATTCTTCCACGGCCTGGGGTCTGCGCCAAAATCGGCCGCCCGGCTCCGGCGCCCAGCCGAGGATCGACAGGGTCTCCCGGTCCTTCTTGTCGAAGGCGGCCGGGTCGCAGCGCTCGATCAGGTCGGGCCGGTTGCGGGCCGTACGGGTCAGCGCCTCGTCCCGCCGCCAGCGCGCGATCCTGCCGTGGTGGCCGCTGACCAGCACCTCGGGGATCTCGCGCCCGCGCCACACCGGCGGCTTGGTGTAGACGGGGCCCTCCAGCAGGTTCGCCATCGCGCCCGGTGCGAAGGAGTCGTCCCGGTGGGACTCTGCGTTGCCGAGCACGCCCGGCAGCAGGCGTGCGACGGCCTCGGTGACGACCAGCACGGCCGCCTCGCCGCCGGCCAGCACGTAGTCCCCGATGGACACCTCGAAGACCGGCATCCGGGTCGCGTACTCGTCGACGACCCGGCGGTCGATGCCCTCGTAGCGCGCGGGGGTGAAGATCAGCCAGGGGCGCTCGGAGAGCTCCACGGCCAGTTCCTGGGTGAAGGGGCGTCCGCTGGGGGTGGGGACCACCAGTGCGGGGCCGTGGGCGCCCGACTCGTAGCCGCTCGCCAGGACGTCGTCGAGGGCCTCGCCCCACGGCTCGGTCTTCATGACCATGCCGGGCCCGCCGCCGTACGGGGTGTCGTCGACGGTGTTGTGCCGGTCGTACGTCCACTCGCGCAGATCGTGGACGTGGACACCGAGCTGTCCGCGGGCGCGGGCCTTGCCGACCAGCGAGACGTTCAGCGGTTCCAGGTACTCGGGGAAGATCGTGACGACGTCGAGCCGCATCAGGATCCGTCCTCCGCGGCGTCGCGGCTGGAGGCCACCTCTGCCTCGCCCTCGTCGAGGAGCCCGCGCGGCGGGTCGATCACGGCCCGCTGCTCCTCCAGGTCGATCTCGGTGACGATCTCCTGGACGAACGGGATCATCACCTCGCTGCCGTCGGGGCGTTCGACGATGAACAGGTCCTGCGACGGCAGATGGCTGATCTCGGTGATCCGGCCGACCTCCGTGCCGTCCGTGAGCACCACGTCCAGGTCCATCAACTGGTGGTCGTAGTACTCGTCGGGCTCCTCCGGCAGTTCCTCCGGGTCCACCTCGGCGATGAGCAGGGTGTTGCGCAGCGCCTCCGCGGCGGTGCGGTCGGCCACGCCCTCGAAGCGCAGCAGCAGCCGTCCGCTGTGCACCCTGCCGCTCTCGATGGTCAACGGCCCGACGGCGGCCGGGTCGGTGGCCAGCACGGCGCCGGGCCCGAGCCGCAGCTCCGGCTCGTCCGTGCGCACCTCGACGGTGACCTCGCCCTTGATGCCGTGGGCCCGGCCGATCCGCGCCACTACCAGCTGCACCTGAATGTCTCCTTCGATACGACTACGGGCCGGGGAGGGCCGACGGCCCTCCCCGGCCCGAGCCGGCGCAACTAAGCGAAAACAGCCAACTTGTTCAGTGGACCTGGTCCACGTCGACGAGGTCGACGCGGATTCCACGGCCACCGATGGCGCCCACGACGGTACGCAGGGCGCGCGCGGTGCGGCCGTTGCGGCCGATCACCTTACCGAGGTCGTCGGGGTGGACCCGGACCTCGAGCACACGCCCGCGGCGCAGGGTGCGCGAAGCGACCTGCACGTCGTCCGGGTTGTCGACGATGCCCTTCACGAGGTGCTCGAGAGCCTCCTCGAGCATGCTCAGGCCTCGGTCGACTCGGTGGACGCGACCTCGGCCTCGTCCGCCTTCTTGTCGGCCTTCTTCGCCTTCGGGGTGATGGCCTCACCCTTGGCGTCGTCACCCTCGAGAGCCTTGGCGAAGGCGTCGAAGGAGGCGCGCTTGTCCTCCTTGGCGGCCGGGGCCAGCAGCGGCTTCTCCGGGGCGGGCAGGCCCTTGACCTTCTGCCAGTCGCCGGTGAGCTTCAGGATGGCGAGGACCGGCTCGGTCGGCTGGGCACCGACGGACAGCCAGTACTGAGCGCGCTCCGAGTCGACCTCGATGCGCGACGGGTTGTACGTCGGGTGGTACAGACCGATCTCCTCGATGGCCCGGCCGTCACGGCGGGTACGGGAGTCGGCGACGACGATGCGGTAGTGGGGCTGGCGAATCTTGCCGAGACGCTTCAGCTTGATCTTGACTGCCACGGGAGTGGTGTCTCCTGGTCTTGACGTGGTTGGGCACACGAGATGCCACGTGGGGTTGCGGTACTCGGGATGCCCGATGGACGCGTCAGCCGGAGGCGAGAGGGTTCCTGTGCGGCTGTCGAGTACAGCTAGCCATTGTGCCACACGCCCGCGACGACTCCGCACCCGACCGGACATCGCGCAGCCCGGACCGGCAGGCGGCCGGTCTCACCGGCCGCCTGCGGGCCCGTGGGCGTGGAGGCCTCAGCCGGCCGCGCCCACCGTCTCCGGGATCCGGAACGGCTTTCCGCAGCCCCCGCAGACGATCGGCGCCTGGGCGAGGACCGAGGGGACGACTCTGACATTGCGGCCGCAGCCGCAGACGGCCTTCACCCGCACGCCGCCGCCCGAGGAGCCGTGCCGTGCGGCCGGCCCGCGGAAGGTGCGCTTGGTGTCGGAGGCCGTCGCGACCGTGTGCGCCTTGAGGGCGCGCTGCAGCCGCTCGATCGTGGGGCGGTACCGCCGTTTCGCCTCCGGGTTGAGCGCGACCAGCGAGAAACCACTGCTGGGGTGCGGCTCTTCCACGTGGTCGAGGCCCATCTCCTCGGCGATCGCGAGGAAGCGGCGGTTGTGGTAGCGGCCGGCACGCGAGGTGTCGCGGACGCCTCGCGCGGCGGCGATGCCGTGGACTGCCTCATGGAGCAGTCGCTCGAAGGAGAGCTCGGCGCCGCAGGCGGACGAGGACTCTCCGATCAGGGATTCGGGCGCGGCAAGATCCGGCAGCTCGGGGTGGTGCCGCTGAATGTCGGCCCACGCCTGTGCCAGCTCTGCGGCGAGAACAGGTGGTGTCGTGCTCACGTCGTGATAACGAGCCGGAGGGCCATGGGGTTCCATTCCGGGCCATCCCAAATATTTTGCACGTACCCGTCAGTTCCCGTCACTTGCCGTTGATGCGCCCTGACGCGGTCGGGTGCGCCGATCTGCGGAGAATCCGCGCGGCTCGCACCAAGGCGGCACGTAGCGCCCCGGCCTTCCCCGCCCCCGGCGTGCGCCGGGTCAGTACGCCCGTGCCACGACGGCGACAGTACCGGGAGCGTCGTCCGCGTCGGGCACCGACCCGTCCTCCGCGACCAGGCAGCGCACCGAGACGCCCTGCTCCGCGAGCCGCGCCTCGCCCTCCTGGCCGAGTACCGCCCACGGGATACGCGCCCACCCGCCGGCGGCCGCGGCCTCGGCCGCCTCTTCGATCGTGGCGACGTCACTGGTACGCGACTCGCGCCGCACCCGGGACTGCTCCAGCAGCAGGGCCTGGTCGTCCTCCAGGAGCTTCGGCAGCAGCGCGGCGAGCGAATCGATGTCCACCGGCTCCTTGCCGCCCGGGATGCGGCGGGCCAGCATCGCGGTGCCCGCCTCCAGGTCCCGCGGCCCGATCTCGACCCGCACCGGCACGCCCTTGAGTTCCCAGTCGACGGCGCGGCGGCCGAACGGCGTGTCCACCCGGTCGTCGATCTGCACCCGCAGACCCGCGGCCTTGAGCGCTGCGCCGACCTCCCGCACCCGGGCGACCGCCTCGTCGCCCTTGATGGCCATGACCACCACCTGCACGGCCGCGAGCCGCGGCGGCACGCGCAGCCCGTTGTCGTCGCCGTGCGACATGATCAGCCCGCCGACCATCCGGGTGGACGTCCCCCAGGAGGTCTGCCAGACGAGCTCCTGCTGCCCGTCCCGGGAGAGGTAGCGGGTGTTGAACGCCTTGGCGAAGTTGGTGCCGAGCTCATGGCTCGTGCCCATCTGCAGGGCCTTGCCGTCACCCATCATCCCCTCCAGGGTGAGGGTGTTGATCGCCCCGGCGAACCGCTCACGGGGCGTCTTGCGCCCGAGGAGCACGTCGATGCCGAGGACGTTCACCATGAAGTCCGCGTAGACGTTCCGGTGGATGTGGGCGGCGTAGTCCCTGGCGTCCTCGTAGGTGGCGTGGGCGGTGTGGCCCTCCTGCCAGAGGAATTCGGTCGTCCTCAGGAAGACCCGGGGGCGCATCTCCCAACGGACGACGTTCGCCCACTGGTTGATCAGCAGCGGCAGGTCCCGGTAGCTCTGCACCCACTTGGAGAAGTAGTCGTTGATGATCGTCTCGGAGGTGGGCCGCACCACGACCGGCTCGTCGAGCTCCTTGCCCCCGCCGTGCGTCACCACCGCGAGTTCGGGCGCGAAGCCCTCGACGTGCTCAGCCTCGCGAGTCAGGTAAGACTGGGGGATGAAGAGCGGGAAGTAGGCGTTCGACGCACCCGCGTCCTTGATGCGGGCGTCCATCTCCTGCTGCATCCGCTCCCACAGGCCGTAGCCGTACGGTCGGATGACCATGGTGCCGCGCACCGGTCCGTTGTCCGCCAGTTCGGCCTTGTTGATCAGGTCCTGGTACCACCGCGGGAAGTCTTCGGACCGGGGCGTGAGAACGGGTGCCTTAGCCATGGCGGGCATCGTACGGCGACGGCGGACCTGTGCGTGAATCGGCCAGGTTGTCCGGGGCTCGCGCTCCGGCGCAGAAGCAGTGCCGCACAACCTCTGGACGTGGGGACGCCCGCGGAGTTCTCTGGCATACGGGGAAGCGCGGAGCGTACGCACACGGGGGCTGACTCAAGGGCACATCACCTCTCGGCGGATTGGGGCGCTTTCGATGGCATCCACGCTCGTCCAGCACCGACCCCACAACGCGTCGGCACCCTCGGCGGAGACAAGCACACGCGCCCGGGACTGGGCCGAGATCCAGGAACGCATGCTGGTGCCGCTCTACGAGGCGGTCTACGAACGTCTCGAGGTCGGCGCCGGCACGCAGCTCCTGAGTCTCGGCTGCGGCTCCGGACTAGCCCTGCTGATGGCCAGGGCCCGCGGGGCGAGTGTGACGGGCGTCGACACGGACGGTGACCGGCTCGCCCTCGCGCGGGAACGCATGGACGGGAGCCCGACGGCACGGCTGCTCGACGGCGACGCCACCGCCGCGGCCGGGCCCGGCCGGCCCGCGTACAACCTCATCACCGCGTTCCAGCCGATCGGCGCCGGCACGGGCGACGCGGGGCGGCTGGAGCGGACGCTGCGGGACGCGATCGGCCTCGCCGAGCGCCGGAGCCACGTGGTGCTCACCGCGTGGGGGCCGCCGGAGCGGTGCGCCACCTCCGGAGTGCTGCGCGTGGCCGGCGAACGGCGGCGCACCGCCCACCGCGACGCGCTGGAGGACGTGGCCGGGCGCGCCGGACTCAATCCGGACGGCTCGGGCCGGGTCGCCTGCCCCTTCGGCTACGCCGACACGGACAGCGCGGTACGGGGACTGCTGTCGACCGGGCTCTACGACACGGCGGTGCGGGAGAGCGACGCGGCCCAGGTCGAGAAGGAGATCGCCGAGGCGCTCCACGACCACCGGCGGCCCGACGGCACCGTCTGGATGCCCAATGTCTTCCGCTATCTGATCGCCCGCACGCCCTGATCCCCCAGTACGAAGAGGGCCCGCGACCGTGACGGTCGCGGGCCCTTACGCAGTAGCCGGGCGTCAGCCCATGAACTTCTTGAACTCGTCGGGCAGCTCGAAGTCCTTCTCCGGCTCGGCCGGCAGCCCGAAGGCGCCGCCCTGCGCCGCCGCCTGCTCGCGGCGCGCGGCCGCCGCCTGCTCCTCGGCCTTGCGCTTCATCGGGTTGCCGCTCTTGCGCTTGCCCTTGGCCTGCTTCTGCTGCTTCTTCTGACGGCCGGGGCCGCCACCCATACCGGGCATCCCCGGCATACCGGGCATTCCGCCGCCCTGTGCCATCCGCGACATCATCTTGCGCGCCTCGAAGAACCGCTCCACCAGGCCCTTCACCGCGCTGACCTCGACACCGGAACCCTTGGCGATACGGGCGCGGCGCGAGCCGTTGATGATCGTCGGGTCGTCGCGCTCGCCCGGCGTCATCGACTTGATGATCGCGGCCGTACGGTCCACGTCACGCTCGTCGATGTTGTTGATCTGGTCCTTCATCTGCGCCATGCCGGGCAGCATTCCGAGCAGCTTGCTGATGCTGCCCATCTTCCTGACCTGCTCCATCTGGGCCAGGAAGTCGTCGAGCGTGAACTCCTTGCCCTTGCTGCTCGCCAGCTTCGAGGCCATTTTGGCGGCCTCTTCCTGGCTGAAGGTCTGCTCGGCCTTCTCGATCAGCGAGAGCATGTCGCCCATGCCGAGGATGCGGGACGCCATGCGGTCCGGGTGGAACGCGTCGAAGTCGTCCAGCTTCTCGCCGTTGGAGGCGAACATGACGTTCTTGCCGGTGACGTGCGCGATGGAGAGCGCGGCACCGCCTCGGGCGTCGCCGTCCAGCTTGGACAGCACCACGCCGTCGAAGCCGACGCCGTCGCGGAAGGCCTCCGCGGTGTTGACGGCGTCCTGACCGATCATGGCGTCGACCACGAAAAGGATCTCGTCGGGCGAGACCGCGTCCCTGATGTCCGCGGCCTGCTGCATCAGCTCCTGGTCGATGCCCAGGCGGCCGGCGGTGTCGACGATCACGATGTCGTACTGACGGGTCCGCGCGTGCTCGATCGAGTCCTTCGCGACCCGGACCGGGTCACCGACACCGTTGCCCGGCTCGGGCGCGTACACCGCGACGCCGGCGCGCTCCGCGACGACCGAGAGCTGGTTGACAGCGTTGGGGCGCTGGAGGTCACAGGCGACGAGCAGGGGCGAGTGGCCCTGGCCCTTGAGCCAGAGACCCAGCTTTCCCGCGAGGGTGGTCTTACCGGCACCCTGCAGACCGGCGAGCATGATCACGGTCGGCGCGGTCTTGGCGAACCGCAGTCGGCGGGTCTCACCGCCCAGGATCGTGACCAGCTCTTCGTTGACGATCTTGATGACCTGCTGGCTGGGATTCAGCGCCTTGGAGACCTCGGCGCCGAGGGCGCGGGTCTTGACCTGCTTGATGAATTCCCGGACGACCGGGAGCGCCACGTCGGCCTCGAGCAGGGCGATACGGATTTCCCGGGCCGCGCCGTCGATGTCTGCCTCTGACAGGCGTCCCTTGCCCCGGAGGTTTTTGAAAGTCGCGCTGAGGCGGTCGGAAAGCGTATCGAACACGGTGGTCGCGATTCCTCGGGTCGGGGCCTGGTGGACGCCCCAAGGGTATCGGGCCCCGGAACATTCCTGCCCCCGCCCGCCACAACGGGGCGGACGGGGGCGCGGGCGGCGGGCGGGCGCGCCCCGTCACGCTCTCAGCGCAGCGCCTCCTCCACGCTCTTCGCCAGCGCCGCCGCCTCCGCGTCGCCGAGCGGGGCCCCGTTCTCGTCCGTGACGTAGAGGGTGTCGACGGCGTTCGCGCCGAGCGTCGAGACATGGGCGCTGCGGACCCGGACGTCCGCCCCCTCCAGCGCCCGCCCGATCCGGTGCAGCAGGCCGGGGGCGTCGTGGGCGCGGACCTCGATGACCGTGGCCAGGCGGGAACCGGCCGGCGCGACCGTCACGCGCGGCGGCGGGGCCTTCACGCCGCGCCGCCGCGGGTAGGCGGCCTCGCGTTCGGCGAGGCGGCCGCGGATGTCCAGGGAGCCGTCGAGCGCGCGCACCAGGTCCGCGCGGAGCCGGGCGGCCTGCGGCAGGGAGCCGTACTCGGCCGCGACGCGCCAGTTCAGTACGAGGACGGCCCCGTCGCCCACCTCGGTCGGCAGCTCGACCGCCCGCAGGTCCGCCGCGCGGACGGTGAGCCGGTGCAGCGCGAGGACGCCGGCGACCGCGGGCAGCACGTCCGGCTGGTCGGGCAGGGCGATGAGCAGTTCGACGCCCACGGGTTCCGGTCCGCCGTCCTCGGCGGGGGCCTCGGGCTGGGCATGCAGGGCGAGCACGGGTTCGCCGGTGCGCAGGGCCTCGACCGCGAGGCGCTCCTGTTCGGCGCTGGGGGCCGTCTGGTCGGGTTCGGCCAGGACGTCTCCGGCGAGTACGGCCGCCACGCGCCGTACGAGGTCCGCGACGAGCGAGCCGCGCCAGGAGGACCAGGCCGCCGGGCCGGTCGCCAGCGCGTCCGCCTCGGTCAGGGCGTGCAGCAGCTCCAGGGTGGAGGCGGACCCGACGACCGAGGCGACGGAGTCGACGGTCGCGGGGTCCTCGAGGTCGCGGCGGGTCGCCGTGTCGATGAGCAGCAGATGGTGGCGGACGAGGGTGGCGAGGACGTCGACGTCGGCGCGGTCGAAGCCGATCCGGGCGGCGACGTCGCGGGCGATGGTCTCGCCGGCGACGGAGTGGTCCCCGGGCCAGCCCTTGCCGATGTCGTGCAGCAGGGCGGCGACCAGCAGCAGGTCCGGGCGGCCGACGTGGCGGGTGAGTTCGGACGCCTTGACCGCGGTCTCCACGAGGTGCCGGTCGACGGTCCAGGTGTGTACGGCGTTGCGCTGGGGCCGGCAGCGGACGCGTTCCCAGTCGGGGACGAGCCGGGTGATCAGGCCCTCCGCCTCCAGGGCCTCCCACACGGCGACGGTCGGCTCCCCGGCGCCGAGCAGGGTGACGAGCTCCTCGCGGGCCTCCGCGGGCCACGGCACCGGCAGCGGCCGGTCGGCCATGGCCTCGCCGAGGCGCCGGACGGCGTGCCGGGAGATCGGCAGGCCCGCCTGGGCCGCCGCGGCGGCGGCGCGGAGCGGGAGCACCGGGTCGCGTTCGGGCCGTGCGGTTCGGGCGAGGACCGCCTCGCCGTCGAGTTCGACGACGCCCTCCGCGAGCGGGGTGCGTTCGTGCTGCGGCGCCCGGCCCCCGAGCATGGCCCGCAGCCTCGGCCGCACGGCGCGCGAGCGCAGCACCCGGCCCACCTCGCGCCAGGTGACGTCGGTGGCGTACGAGACGGTCCGGGCGGCCTCGTACACCTGGCGCAGCAGTGCGTCGGCGTCGAGGAGGCCGAGTTCGGCGGCGACCTGGTCCTGTTCCTGGAGGGCGAGGCGGTCGGTGGCGCGGCCGGTGGTGAGGTGGAGTGCGTCGCGCACGTCGAGCAGGGTGCGGCGGGCCTCCGCAAGTCCTTCGCGGGGGGCGTCGGCGAGCCAGGAGGCGGCGACGGCGCGCAGCGCGGTGACGTCGCGCAGTCCGCCGCGGGCCTCCTTGAGGTCGGGTTCGAGGAGGTACTGCAGTTCGCCCTGGCGGACGGCCCGCTCCCGGCAGAGTTCGTCGAGCTCGGGCAGCCGCCGGGGCGCCTGGTTGCGCCAGTCCGCGAGGACGGCGGTGCGCAGGGAGGCGACGAGCCCGAGGTCGCCGGCGACGGGCCGGGCGTCGAGCAGTCCGAGCTGCACCTTGAGGTCCTCGCCGGCGGTCTTGCGGGCCTCCGCCGGGGTGCGTACGGAGTGGTCGAGGGCCAGGCCCAGGTCCCAGACCGGGTACCAGATCCGGTCGGCGATCGCGGCGACGGCGGCGGGGGACGCGCTGCCGTCGTGGAGCAGCAGGAGGTCGAGGTCGCTGCGCGGGGAGAGTTCCCCGCGGCCGTAGCCGCCGACGGCGACGAGGGCGGCGCCCCGTACGCCCTGTTCCTGCGCGGCCGTGGCGAACAGCGCGGACAGCCATTCGTCGGTGAGCTTGGCGAGGGCCGCACGGCGCGGCGGCCCGGACCGCTCCTTCTCGTTGAGAAGGAGCAGCCGGGCCGCCGCATAGCCGCTGGGTCCCGTGTCTTCCGCTTCGTTGGTCACGTCGAGGGTCACCCAGCAGCTCCCTTGGTGTTTCGTGTTCGCTCACCCCCGGGCGCTCGTACCCCCTGTGGCTCGCTCACCTCGTGCGGAATGGTTCAGAGGGCGTCGGGGCCGCGCTCGCCGGTGCGCACCCGGACCGCCGTGTCGACCGGGACACTCCAGACCTTGCCGTCGCCGATCTTTCCGGTGCGGGCGGCCTTGACGATCACTTCCACGAGCTGTTCGGCGTCGTCGTCCTCGACCAGCACCTCGATGCGGATCTTGGGGACGAGGTCGACGGTGTACTCGGCGCCCCGGTAGACCTCGGTGTGGCCGCGCTGCCGGCCGTAGCCGCTGGCCTCCGTGACCGTGAGCCCCTGGACGCCGAAGGCCTGGAGGGCCTCCTTGATCTCGTCCAGCCGGTGCGGCTTCACGACTGCGGTGATGAGCTTCATGCGTCCACCTTCTTGTTCGCTGCGGCTGTCGCTGCCTCGCCCGTCGCGGGCACGGCCTTGCGGGAGCCGGCGCCGCCGCCCGCTCCGCTGAAGTCGTACGCGGTCTCGGCGTGCTCGTCCTGGTCGATGCCGGAGACCTCGACGTCCTCGTCGACCCGCATGCCGATGGTCTTGTCCAGGAGGAGGGCGAGGACGGCGGAGACCACCAGAGAGTAGGCGAGTACGGCGAAGACGCCGACGGCCTGCTTGCCGAGCTGGTCGAGGCCGCCGCCGTAGAAGAGGCCCTTGGCGTCGGACTGGACGCCGCCGGTGGCGAAGAAGCCGACCAGCAGGGAGCCGACGACACCGCCGACGAGGTGGACGCCGACGACGTCGAGGGAGTCGTCGTAGCCGAACTTGAACTTGAGGCCCACGGCCATGGCGCAGAGCAGACCGGAGACGGCGCCGACGGCGATCGCGCCGAGCGGGGAGACGGAACCGCCGGCCGGGGTGATGGCGACGAGGCCCGCGACCGCGCCGGAGGCGGCGCCGAGGGTGGTGAAGGCGCCGTGGCGGATCTTCTCGTAGAGCAGCCAGGCGAGCATGGCGGCGGCGGTGGCGACCTGGGTGTTGACGAACATCACGGCGCCCACGCCGTCGTCGTTGCCGAGCCACGAACCGGCGTTGAAGCCGAACCAGCCGAACCACAGGAGCGCCGCGCCCAGCATGACCAGCGGGAGGCTGTGCGGGCGCATCGGGTCCTTCTTGAAGCCGACGCGCTTGCCGATGACCAGGATGACGCCGAGGGCCGCGGCTCCGGCGTTGATGTGGACGGCCGTGCCGCCGGCGAAGTCGATGACGCCCATCTCGAAGAGCCAGCCGCCGGAGCCCCACACCCAGTGCGCGACCGGGAAGTAGACGACGGTGACCCACAGGGTGATGAACAGCGCCCAGGCGGTGAACTTGACGCGGTCGGCCAGGGCGCCGCTGATCAGCGCCGGTGTGATGATCGCGAACATCAGCTGGAACACGGCGAAGACGAAGACGGGGATGGTGTAGCCGTCCCACAGCTCGTTGACGCCGATGTTGCTGAGGCCGACGTAGTCCGAGCTCCATCCGACGACGGAGCCGATGTCGGTGCCGAAGGCCATGCTGAAGCCGTAGAGCACCCACAGGATGGTGACGATCCCGAGGCTGATGAAGCTCATCATCAGCATGTTCAGGGTGCTTTTGACGCGGACCATGCCTCCGTAGAAGAAGGCCAGTCCCGGGGTCATGAGCATCACCAGGGCGGAACAGATGAGCATGAACCCTGTGTTGGCGGCAGACAGCTCTGGAGCGTCTGCGGCAAGGGTCGAGATGCCTGGGGGCATCGGCGTCTCCTCGTCGTCGTGCGGCCGCGTGCGGGCGGAGCCTCGGCGGACTGTGGGCGGGGGCCGTTATGCCGCATGAGACTGGCGGAGCGCCGTTTCCACAGATGCCGCACGATGTTTCGTGGCGGTGACGAAGAGGTCCGGCGTGTTACGCCGTCATGAACGCAGTGATCGCCCCGGGTCACCGAGCGTATCCTCTGCGCACAGCATGAACCGGCCACGACACCCGCCCGGTGACTTGGCAACGGGGGGGAGCCGAGTCGGGCTGTTCGGGGCGGGTGCCGTGGCCGGCGGCCGGGGCCCGCCGCCGGTCAGACCGCTTCCGCGGTCTCCGGCAGCTGGGTGGTCAGGTAGTCCGTGAACTGGGCGACTTCGGCGACGTCGCCGAAGTCCCTGGCGGCCGTGTCGACGGTCTTGCGGAGCCGGGTGTTGACCCGCTCGGAGCGGACCCGCTTGGCGGCCTTGAGGGCCCGGCCGGCGAAGGCGGTGGCCTGTTCCGGCTCCTTCTTCAGCAGGTGGACCGTGGCCATGCCGACCAGGTTGAGTGCGTACGACCGCTGGTGCTCGTGATCCTGGCCGAAGAGCTCGACGGCACGCTCCATGACCGGCTCGGCGAGGGAGGCGTAGGTGGGGCTGCGGCCGGCCACATAGGCCAGGTCCCGGTAGGAGTGGGAGTTCTCGCCGTAGAGCTCCGCCTCCGAGAAGAAGCGGATCCAGTCGGGCTCGGGCTCGCCGTCGAGGCCGACGTCGGCGAAGGTGTCCTCGGCCATCCGGACCGCCCGCCGGCACTTGCTGGGCTGGCCCATGTTCGCGTAGGCGCGGGCCTCCATCGCATACAGCATGGCCTGGGTGCGGGCGGTGGCGCAGTCGCGGCTGCCGTACTGGGCGAGGTGGACGAGCTCGAGGGCGTCGTCGGGGCGACCGAGGTGGATCATCTGGCGGCTCATCGACGACAGGATGTACGAGCCGAGCGGCTTGTCGCCCGCCTCCTTGGAGGCGTGCAGGGCGAGGACGAAGTACTTCTGGGCGGTGGGCTGGAGGCCCACGTCGTAGCTCATCCACCCGGCGAGCTCGGCCAGTTCGGCGGCGTTCCGGAAGAGGCGGCGCCGGGTGGCGGACGGCTGCGGCTCCTGGAGGAGATCCGTGACCTCGTGGAGCTGGCCGACGACCGCCTTGCGGCGCAGGCCGCCGCCGCACTGGGCGTCCCACTGGCGGAACATGGCAGTGGTGGCCTCGAGCAGTTCCAGCTCGGGCTTGGAGAGACGGGATCCCCGCCGCACGGGGACGGGCGGCTCGCCGGCGGCCTCGGACCCCGGCACGGGGACGAGCCAGCGCTGCATCGGCTCCACGAGGGCGGCGCCGGCGGCGATGGAGAGCGAGCTGCCCAGGAAGCCGCGGCGCGCCAGCATCAGGTCGCTTCTGGAGAACTCGCTGAGCAGCGTGACGGTCTGGTCCCCGGCCCAGGGCAGGTCCACGCCGGACACCGACGGTGACTGGTGGACGGTCTGCAGTCCGAGGTCCTCGACGGCGACGACGCTGCCGAAACGTTCGGAGAAGAGCTCGGAGAGGATCCGGGGGATCGGCTCGCGCGGCTGCTCGCCGTCCAGCCAGCGGCGCACCCGGGAGGTGTCCGTGCTGATGTGGTGGGCGCCCATCTGCCGCGCCCGGCGGTTCACCTGGCGCGCGAGTTCACCCTTCGACCAGCCGCTGCGCAGGAACCACGAACTCAACTGCTCGTTCGGGCGCTTGCCGGCGTTCGTACCGTCTGCGCCGCTGCCGCTCACTGGAGTGCCCCCCGTCCGCCGAAGCCTCATTGCCCGAACCCCTACCAGAATGACGCCGATTGCAACCTGCCGTAACGGTCTTGCACCCGTCGAACAGGAAACCGCATTGCCTCCGGCATACCCGGAAGCAGACTGCAATTGCAGGTTGATGCACTGACGGTAATCCCACGATCACGGCCTCAGCGAGTGAGATTGCAGAAACGCCACCATTCGCCACCCCTCCGAGTGAACTCACTTACGGCCAGGCGCGATTCACTTGACATACGACGATCAGGAGCGATGGAGCGTAGCGCGCACGGGCGCGTGCCGCGTTCCGCACTCCCCCACGCACCACCTCGCGCCGCTGGCACTCCGGGCAGGAGATACGGAGAGTCACAGGGGAGCTCCGGTTCGTAACCACCGGCGCCTACGACCCGTTGGAGGGGGCATGGGCTTCACGATCGGCGGCACCCGTGGGATCGGACAGATCCGGACGGGCTCCCGGCGCCGCGGGCGCACGACAGAGGCCACCGCGGTGGCTGAGTACACCGGCCTGTGGGGCTGGGCGGTGATTCCCGGCACACGCGCCGCCTCCGGCAAGTGCTCCTGCGGGGACGACCGCTGCGCGGCCCCCGGCGCGCACCCGTTCGACTTCGCGCTCGAGGTCCCGGCCGGCGCGACGCTCGACGAGGCGAGCAAGGCGTGGGCCGAAGTGCCCGGGGCGTCACTGCTGCTGCCCGTCGGCCGGACCTTCGACATCCTCGACGTGGCCGCCGTGGCCGGCCGCCGCGCACTGGTGCGGATGGAGCGCATGGGCCTGCCGCTCGGGCCCGTCTGCGCCACACCGGACGGCCGCTGCCAGTTCTTCGTCGCGCCCGGTGCGGCGGCGGAACTGCCCCGGCTGCTGTACCGGATGGGCTGGGACGACGCCGATCTGGACCTGCGCTGCCTGGGCCCGGGCGAGCACATCACCGCCCCGCCGTCGGACCGCGGCGGCCTGGGCCCGGTCCGCTGGCTGCGGCCCCCGTCCCTCGACACGGCGACCGCCCCGCCCGAGGCACGGCTGCTGCTCGGCACGCTGGCGTACATCTGCCACCGCAGCCGGTCCTGACGCCGCGCACCCCCTCGTACACGACACACGGGGGGACGCACACGAAAGCGCCCGGCCGCCTTCCGGCGGCCGGGCGCTTCCTATGAGGGCTTCCCATGGGCGCTCCCAGCGAGGCGCTTCCTGCGAGGCGGCTTCGCTACGAGTGCGCCCCGCGCGTCAGTCGCCGATCAGCGCGTCGACGAACGCCTCGGGCTCGAAGGGCGCCAGGTCGTCCGCGCCCTCGCCCAGACCCACGAGCTTGACGGGCACGCCCAGCTCGCGCTGGACCGCGACGACGATGCCGCCCTTGGCGGTGCCGTCCAGCTTGGTCAGCACGATGCCGGTGATGTCCACGACCTCGGCGAAGACCCGCGCCTGCACCAGGCCGTTCTGACCGGTGGTGGCGTCCAGCACGAGCAGGATCTCGTCCAGCGGCCCGTGCTTCTCGACGACCCGCTTGACCTTGCCCAGCTCGTCCATCAGCCCGGTCTTGGTGTGCAGCCGGCCGGCCGTGTCGATGAGCACGACGTCCGCGCCCTCCGCGATGCCCTCCTTGACCGCGTCGAACGCGACCGAGGCCGGGTCGCCGCCCTCCGGTCCCCGTACGGTGCGGGCGCCGACGCGCTCGCCCCAGGTCTGGAGCTGGTCTGCGGCGGCTGCGCGGAAGGTGTCCGCGGCGCCCAGCACGACGGAGCGGCCGTCCGCGACCAGGACACGGGCGAGCTTGCCCGTGGTGGTGGTCTTGCCGGTGCCGTTGACACCGACGACCATGACGACGCCGGGGGTGTCGAGACCGCTCTCGGTCTTGACCGCACGGTCGGCGTCGGTGCCGATGAGGTGCAGCAGCTCCTCGCGGAGCAGGGTGCGCAGCTCCTCGGGCGTACGCGTGCCGAGGACCTTCACCCGCTCGCGCAGCCGCTCGACGAGCTCCTGGGTGGGAGCGACGCCGACGTCGGCGGTGAGCAGCGTGTCCTCGATCTCCTCCCAGGTGTCCTCGTCGAGGTGCTCGCGCGAAAGGAGCGTGAGGAGCCCCTTGCCGAGGGTGTTCTGGGAGCGGGCGAGGCGGGCACGGAGCCGGACGAGCCGGCCGGCGGTCGGCTCCGGGATCTCGACGGCGGGCGCGGGGGCCTCGGCGACGACCGGGTCCTCGACGGCCACGGGCGTTTCGACGGCTTCCTCGGCCGTCGGGAGGTCGACCTCCTCGATGGTGCGGCGGGGTTCCTCCCGCGGTGTCTCCGCCTCGTCGCCGACATGCGGTTCGGCGGGCGGAGCAGTGATGGTCGGCGAGCTCGGCGGCGCCTGCGGGGGCAGCTGCTTCTTCTTGCGGCTGCTGACCACGAGGCCGCTGATCGCGCCGATCGCGACCAGGGCGATGACTACGGCAAGGATGACGATTTCCATGGTTCATCCAGTATGCGTGACCTCCCAAGGCGCTCTTCGTTCTCCGGACAGGGGTGCAAGCCCCTGCGGGCCGGGCTGGTCCGCCGTCCGGTGCAACCCGGCGAGAAGCCCTCTGGGCGGAGTCACAACGCGTCCCAGTATGCGGATGGCGTCAGGCGCGCCAACGCGCACCCAAGGGGTGTGCCGGTCTATTCGGTGGGTCGGCACACCCCTTGCGCACGGGCGGGACGCCGCACCCCTGCCCATCTGACGCCATGTCAGCTACTGTCCCCCTTCGCCTGCCCACACCCGGCGGAGGGGGACGTCCCATGGCCTTCACGGTGGTCCGGTTCAACCTGGCCGACCCTGCCGCGACGCCGCAGACCCTCGCGGCCCGCTATCGCGCGGCGCTGGAGATGGCCGCGTACGCCGACGGCCACGGCGTCGACACGGTCCAGACCGAGGAGCACCACGGCGCCGCCGACAACTGGCTGCCGTCGCCGCTGACCTTCGCCGGCGCGGTCCTCGGCGCCACCCGCCGTATCGCGGTCACCGTGTCCGCGATCATCGGCCCGCTGCACGACCCGCTGCGGCTGGCCGAGGATCTCGCCGTACTGGACCTGGTCGGCGAGGGCCGGCTGGTGACGGTCGCGGGCATCGGTTACCGGCCCGAGGAGTACGCGCAGCTGGGCGTGGAGTGGAGCCGGCGCGGGGCGCTGCAGGACGAGCTGCTGGAGACGCTGCTGGCGGCCTGGACCGGCGAGAGCTTCGTCTTCCGGGGCCGTACGGTGCGGGTCACCCCGCGCCCGTACAGCCGGCCGCATCCGACGCTGCTGGTCGGCGGGTCCTCGCGGGCGGCGGCGCGCAGGGCGGCCCGTTTCGGTCTGCCGTTCTTCCCCAGCGCCCATCTGCCGGAGCTGGAGGCGTACTACGAGGAGCGGCGGGCCGAGTACGGGACCGGCGGCTTCTGTGTGATGCCCGCGGAGAAGACGCCGCTGCTGCATCTCTCGGAGGACCCCGACCGCGCGTGGGCGCTGTACGGGGAGCACTTCCTGCACGAGGCGCGGACCTACGCCTCGTGGCAGTCGCGCGGCATCCGCTCCGCGGTGCGCTCCGTCGCGCGGACGGTCGGGGAGCTGCGGAGCGAGGGGGTGTACCGGATCGTGACCCCGGACGAGTGCGTGGGGCTGGGCGCGCAGAGCCTGGTGCTGCATCCGCTGTGCGGCGGCATGCCGCCGGCCGAGGGCCTGCGCAGCCTCCGGCTGCTGTGCGAACGGGTGCTGCCCCGGCTCACGCGCTGAGCCGGGGCAGTTTCCGTGACGAGGAGAGGGGCAGCGGGGATTAGCCCATCTCCTCCAACGCCTTGCCCTTCGTCTCCTTGACGTACCTCAGTACGAAGGGGATCGAGAGCACGGCGAAGACCGTGTAGATCACGTAGGTGCCGGAGAGGTTCCAGTCCGCGAGGCTCGGGAAGCTCGCGGTGATGGTCCAGTTCGCGATCCACTGGGCGGAGGCGGCGACGCCGAGGGCGGCGGCCCGGATGCGGTTCGGGAACATCTCGCCGAGGAGGACCCAGACCACGACGCCCCACGAGAGCGCGAAGAAGAGGACGAAGGCGTGGGCGGCGACCAGGGCCACGATGCCCTGGGTCTCCGGCAGCTTGCCGTCGACGAGGTCGGCGGAGAAGGCCCATGCCTCGAGAGCCAGTGCGATCGCCATACCGGTGGAGCCGATGAGCGCGAGCGGCCGGCGGCCGATCCGGTCGACCAGCACCATCGCGATCACGGTGCCGACGATGTTGATGATCGACGTGGTGAACGAGTAGAAGAACGAGCTGGACGGATTGACGCCTACCGACTGCCACAGGGTCGCCGAGTAGTAGAAGGCGACGTTGATGCCGACGAGCTGCTGGAAGACCGACAGCCCGATGCCGATCCAGACGATGGGCAGGAAGCCGAAGCCGCTGCCGAGCAGGTCCCGGAAGGTGGACTTGTGCTCGCGGCGCATCGCGCGGTCGATCTCGGTGACGCGGGCGTCGAGGTCGACGTTCTTGCCCTCGACCTCGGAGAGGACCCGCCGCGCCCGGTCGACCTTGCCGACGGAGATGAGGAAGCGGGGCGACTCGGGGATCGCGAAGGACAGCAGTCCGTACAGGACGGCGGGGACGACCTCCACGCCGAGCATCCACTGCCAGGCCTCGAGGCCGCCGATCTCGCCGCGCTGTTCGCCGTCGGCGAGCTGGAGGATGCCGTAGTTGACCAGCTGGGAGACGGCGATGCCGATGACGATCGCGGCCTGCTGGAAGGAGGCGAGCCGGCCGCGGTAGGCGGGCGGGGAGACCTCGGCGATGTAGGCGGGGCCGATGACGGAGGCCATGCCGATGGCGAAGCCGCCGACGGTCCGCCACAGGGCGAGGTCCCACAGCGTGAACGGCAGCGCGGAGCCGAGGGCGCTGGCGGTGAAGAGGACGGCCGCGATCTGCATGCAGCGGATGCGTCCGATGCGGTCGGCGATCCGGCCGGCGGTGGCGGCGCCGACGGCACAGCCGATCAGAGCGACGGCGATGACCTGGGCGAGCGTTCCGGAGCCGATTTCGTAGCGGTCGCGGATCGCTTCGACGGCGCCGTTGATCACTGAGCTGTCGTAACCGAAGAGGAAGCCGCCCATCGCGGCGGCGGCCGTGATGAAGATGACATGCCCGAGGTGGTCCGGGTGGGCCGAGCGGGCTCCCGATGCCGGTGGCGGCTGCGCGGTGCTGGTCACGTGTACTCCTGGGGGCGTCCGGCAGCGTCGCCGGGCGTGCGGGGCGAGCCCTCCAAGTGGTGCAGGACTTCGGGGGGAGCACCACTTGAAGGTAAAAGCAACATTGCAGAGACTATTCCTTCAAGTTTCGAAGTCAAGACCCTGCCTGAAATCAGCATCAGGTAAGCGCAAGCCGACTTGCGTTCAAGTCTTGAATGGTTGTGGGGGTTGCGTGGATCCTCAGCGGAGGCGCTGGCTGATGACCTTCGAGACGCCGTCGCCCTGCATGGAGACGCCGTACAGCGCGTCCGCGACCTCCATGGTCCGCTTCTGGTGCGTGATCACGATCAGCTGGGAGCTCTCCTGGAGCTCCTGCATGATCCGGATCAGCCGCTGGAGGTTCGTGTCGTCGAGAGCCGCCTCGACCTCGTCCATCACATAGAACGGGCTCGGCCGGGCCTTGAAGATCGACACCAGCATCGCCACGGCGGTCAGCGACCGCTCCCCGCCCGACAGCAGCGACAGCCGCTTGACCTTCTTGCCGGGCGGCCGCGCCTCGACGTCCACGCCCGTGGTGAGCATGTTGTCGGGGTCGGTCAGTACGAGCCGCCCCTCGCCGCCGGGGAAGAGCCGGGAGAAGACCCCTTCGAACTCTCGGGCCGTGTCCCGGAACGCCTCGGTGAAGACCTGCTCGACGCGTTCGTCCACCTCCTTCACCACCTGGAGAAGGTCGGCGCGGGTCTTCTTCAGGTCCTCGAGCTGCTCCGACAGGAACTGGTGGCGCTCCTCCAGCGCCGCGAACTCCTCCAGGGCGAGCGGATTCACCTTTCCGAGCTGTTGGTACGCCCGTTCGGCCGACTTGAGGCGCTTTTCCTGTTCGGCGCGGACGAAACGCCGCGGCTGGTTCCTGGGGTGCTCCGGATCCTCCGGCAGCTCCTCGCCCTCCGCCGGCGGCGACGGCGGGACGAGCTGGTCGGGGCCGTAGTCGGACACCAGCCCGGCCGGCTCGACCCCCAGCTCCTCCAGGGCCTTGGCTTCCAGCTGCTCGATTCTCAGCCGCTTCTCCGCGCCCAGCACCTCGCCGCGGTGCACCGAGTCGGTCAGCTTGTCGAGCTCACCCTTGAGGTCGCGTCCGGTGCTGCGGGCGGCGGCCAGCTCCCGCTCCCGCTCGCCCTTGGCGGCCTCGGACGCCGCCCGCTCCGCCTCGGCCCGCACCAGCGACACCTCGACGTGGGCCAGCAGCTGCCGGGCGCCGGCGGCGACGGCCGCCGCGACCTCGGCCTCGTGCCGCATCCGGGCACGCCGCTGCTCCGCGCGCGCCCGCGCCTCGCGCTCGGCGCGCGCGCCGCGGTCCAGCGCGTCCGCGCGTCCCGCGAGCCCTTTGACGCGCTCCTCGTGCGTACGGACCTGGAGGCGGGCCTCCATCTCCGTCTGGCGGGCGTTGGCGCCGTCGGCGGCGAGCCGGTCGCGCACATGGGTGTCGGGCTCCTCCTCGACCGGAGCCTCCTCGGCGACGAGCAGCCGTTCGGCCAGCTCCTCCACCTCCTCGGTCGCCCGCTCCATGGCCTCCTGGGCGCGCGCCGCGGCCGCGGCGGTCCGCTCGGCCTCGCCCGCCGCGCCCTTGGCCTGACCGGACAGCCGGCCGAGCCGTCCGGAGACGGCCGACTTCTCCCGGTCAGCGGCGCGCCGCCGCTCCCCCAGCTCCTCCACGAGCGCGGCGCACTCGGCGCGGCGTGCGGTGGCCTGCTGCTGGGCGGCGGCCAGTTCGTCGCACGCGGCGGCCAGCTCGTCGAGCTCGGCCGCCGCCTCGTCGACGGAGGCCTGCACCTCGAGGAGGCTGGGGGCACCGGCGGACCCGCCCTGCGCGAAGTGGGCGCCGAGCACGTCGCCCTCGGCGGTCACGGCGGTGAGCCCGGGCCGCGCGTACACCAGGTCCTCCGCGTCCTCGAGCGTCCCCACGACCACCGTCCCGCGCAGCAGCCGCCGTACGGCGGGCATCAGCTCGGCGGGCCCGCGGACGAGCCCCACGGCGTCGGTCCCGGCGCCGGCCGTCTCCACGTCGGCGGCGGCCCCGGCGTCCTCGGCGTCCGCGGAGGCGAGGATCAGGGCCGCGCGGCCGGCGTCCTGCTTACGGAGCAGCCGGATCGCCTCGGCCGCCGTGGACGGGTCGGCGACGGCCACCGCGTCCGCCGCGGCGCCCAGCGCGGCCGCCACCGGGATCTCGTAGCCGGGCGTCACCGTGAGCAGCGCGGCGGCCGGGCCGAGCAGGCCGGAGAGCCGGTCGCCCGCGCCGAGGAGCGCGCCCGTCCCGTCCTTGCGCCGCAGGCCCAGCGCGAGCGCCTCGCGACGGGCGGCGACGGCCGCGCGCTTGCGTTCCGCCGTGGTGAGCGCCTCGCGGGCGGTGCTCAGCGCGGACTCCGCGTCGGCCAGTTCGCGCTTCGCCTCGTCGTGGCGTCCGGCGAGCTCCGAGTCGTCGGCGTCGAGTGCGTCGACCTCGGCCTTGAGCTGCTCGTACTCCTCCTGCGCGGCGACGGCCCGTTCCCGGGCCTCGTCGCGGGCGGCGGCCAGCCGGTCGATCTCGGCCTGGGCCGACGCGGCGCGCGAACGGGCGGCGTTGACCTGGCCGCTCAGCCGGGCGAGCCCTTCGCGGCGGTCGGCGATGGCCCGCGCCACGTCCTTGAGGCGCCGCTCCTCGACGACCAGCTCCCGCTCCAGTTCGGCGCGGTGCGCGACGGTGTCCTCAAGAGCATGTTCCGCCGCTTCCAGCGCCGCTTCGAGCTCCGCCTCCTGCTCGCGGATCCGGGCGGCCTCGCGCTCCATGTCCTCGGGGTCGCGGCCGCGCCGCTCGTCCACGGGCTGGGCGGTGGCGCTCTTCACCCGGGCGTCGGCCAGGGAGATCGTGCCGCGCACCCGTTCGGCGAGCTGGGACAGTTCGTACCAGGTCTGCTGGGCGCGCTGGAGCCGGGGCGCGAGCCGGCGCACCTCGTCCTCGAGGTCCGCCTCGCGGGTCAGGGCCGCCTTGAGCTCCGCCTCCGCGGCCTCTTTGCGCTGCTTGAGCGCGGCCTCGTCGGCGATCTCGCCCCGCAGCGCCTCCCGCATCCGTACGAGATCGTCAGCGAGCAGCCTGAGCCGGGCGTCGCGCAGGTCGGCCTGGATGACGGCGGCGCGCCGGGCCACCGCCGCCTGCCGGCCGAGCGGCTTGAGCTGGCGGCGCAGTTCGTCGGTGAGGTCCTGGACACGGGCGAGGTTGGCCCGCATGGCGTCCAGCTTCCGCAGCGCCTTCTCCTTGCGCTTGCGGTGCTTCAGGACGCCGGCGGCCTCCTCGATGAAGGCCCGTCGCCCCATCGGGTCGGCGTGGAGCACGGTGTCGAGCTGGCCCTGGCCGACGATGACGTGCATCTCGCGGCCGATACCCGAGTCGGACAGCAGTTCCTGGATGTCGAGGAGGCGGCAGGTGTCGCCGTTGATCTGGTACTCGCTGCCGCCGTTGCGGAACATGATCCGCGTGATGGTGACCTCTGCGTACTCGATGGGCAGGGCGCCGTCCGAGTTGTCGATGGTCAGAGAGACCTCGGCGCGGCCGAGCGGCGGCCGGCCGGTCGTCCCGGCGAAGATGACGTCCTCCATCTTCCCGCCGCGCAGCGACTTGGCGCCCTGCTCGCCCATGACCCAGGACAGCGCGTCCACGACATTCGACTTGCCGGAGCCGTTGGGCCCCACGACGCAGGTGATCCCGGGCTCGAACCGCAGGGTGGTGGCCGAGGCGAAGGACTTGAAACCGCGCAGGGTCATGGCCTTGAGGTGCACGCCGCCGGACTCTACCTTTCACTTGCGGTTTCACCCCTGAAGGCGCAGGGCACATCAGATGTTGAAGAAGCCACTTCGGCACACGGGGGCGGAAAAGGGCACACGGGGGCGGAAAGAAAGAAGGGACGCCGAGGGCGTCCCTTGCATATCTTGCTGCGCGATGACTCTGTCGGACGCCGCGCTCAGGTGAGCGCGGGTTCCGCCCGGGGTACATCGATGTCGATGTCGTCGAGCAGCGACTCTCCGGGGTGCTGAGCGACAGCGGCGTTGAGCGCGTCGTTCTCGGACTGGATCCGTACAAGCTCGGATTCGAGGTCCTGGACGCGCTGCTGCAGCCGTCGCATCTCGGCGAGGAGTCGCGGGTCGGAACCGCCGACGTAACCGAGAAGCGCCTTTGCCATGATGGATGGTCCTCCACACTGAGTGACCGACCGAAGCGGTGTGGGTCGTGAGGGATTCGCACCCGCGGTGCTCGGCAGTCTTCGTTGTACTGCTTGTCGTGCCGCGTTTCTTACTGCCAAACAGCTGAGGTGCGCGGGGCTTCCAGAGTCTCACCAAAAAGTTTGACGGTCAACACGATCACGCCCCGTATCGGCGGGCGGCCCGGGGGCGTCCGGCCACTGAAGAGTGCGGCGGTGCCTGACCTGCGGGGCCCTGGGGGCGTGTCGATCATCTTTCCTGGCGCAGCCTGGCACGGCAAGCCTCTTCTTGGCAACCACCAGGGACTTTCCGTCCCCGACCCGTGCTCACGGCACCCTGCGCGGGCACCTCCCGGCGGACCCGCCGCTCCGCCCGTCACCGGATGGCGAAGTCCTCGTAACCGCCCCGGGGCGTGTCCCAGATCTCAGTGACGCCGTCGACACGGCCGGGTGTGTCGTCGGAGCGAAGCCACTCGAGCAAACGGTGGCAATTCTCACGTGATCCTTCTGCCACCACTTGCACCCTGCCGTCCTCAAGATTCAGGGCGAAACCGGTGAGCCCCCCGATCTCCAGAGCGTTTGCCCTGGTGAACCAGCGGAAGCCCACGCCCTGTACTCGGCCGCGTACCCAGGCGGTCAGCCGTGCGGTGTCGTTCATGGCTGCACGCTAACCGGCCAATCGGTTCTGCATCACTTCCGCCCCGGACCTCATGGCGTACAGTCCGGACGCAATCAGCTCTCACTCGTACGAGTGAGTTCGTTTGACGCTCGACGTCGCGCACCAGGAAGGCACAGCAGATGGGTCGCCATCGACGCTCAGCCCCCGCGCCGGCCGCAACCGACCGCGCGGCGGGCTCGGCAGGCGTGCACCGGGGCGGTGCACGCCGGAAGAAGCGGGCGGGTCTGCCCATACGCACCGGACTGCTCGGGGTTTCCGCCGCCGTGGCCGTCGGCGCCGTGGCCGTGACCACCGGCATCCTGCCCGGCGGTGAGGACAAGTACACCGTGGGCGCGGGCGCCGACCTGCAGACCGAGATGCGCAGCGAGGTGCCGTCGAGGCTCCAGGCGCAGGGCGACGCGAGCGCCGAGCCGACGGCGAGCCCGTCGACCCCGCCGAACCGCAGCGCCGCACCGTCGAAGGCCCCCACCAAGGCGCCGTCGAAGACTCCGTCCAAGGCCCCGTCCAAGACGGCCTCGCCGAAGCCCTCGAAGACAGCCGAGAAGCCCGAGGCTCCCGCGAAGCCGACGACCTCCTCACCGGCGGCGCCGTCCAAGGAGACGACCCGGACCCCCGAGGCGAAGAAGCCGACGCGCGAGCCGACCCGTGAGGTGACCCGCACCCCGGAGCGCACCGCGACCCCGTCGCGTACGGCCGCTCCGGCCACGTCCGCGGCCGCCGCCGCGGAGGCCGACGTGTTCGATCTCGTCAACGCGGAGCGCGCGAAGGTGGGCTGCAGCCCGCTGAAGGCCGTCGGCGCGATGTCCGACCTGGCCCGCGCGCACAGCAAGGACATGGCGGCGCGCGGATTCTTCGACCACACCAACCCGGACGGCGAGACGCCGTGGGACCGTGCGGACCAGGCCGGCGTCAGCGGTCTCGGCGGCGAGAACATAGCCCGCGGCCAGTCCGACGCCGAGGCCGTCATGGCTTCGTGGATGAACAGCGAGGGCCACCGCGCGAACATCCTGAACTGCGACTTCACGACGATGGGCGTCGGTGTGCACATGGGCGCGGGCGGCCCGTGGTGGACACAGAACTTCGGGTACTGAACCGCAGCCGCTTTGCGTGAGAGGGCCTCGGACACTCAGGTGTCCGGGGCCCTCTCGCGTGCGGCGCCCCGCGGGCGGTCAGGACGCGATGCGCGGCGTCCGCTGGCAGCGGGGGCAGAAGTAGCTGGACCGGTTCATCCAGGGGCGGCGGCGCATCGGGGTGCCGCAGCGGCGGCAGGGTTCGCCCTCGCGGCCGTACGCGTCGAGGGAGCGGTCGAAGTAGCCGGACTCGCCGTTCACGTTGACGTACAGGCTGTCGAAGCTGGTGCCGCCGACGGCAAGGGCCGCTGTCATGACGTCGCGGACGTGGCCGAGGAGTTCGACGGAGCGGGGGCGGGTGAGCGTCGCGGTCGGGCGGTCGTAGTGGAGCTTCGCCCTCCAGAGGGCCTCGTCGGCGTAGATGTTGCCGACGCCGCTGATCAGCGACTGGTCGAGCAGGGCGCGCTTCACGGTGGTCCGCCGGGCCCGGATCGCCGCGTGGAACACCGCGTCGTCGAAGAGCGGGTCGAGCGGGTCGCGGGCGATGTGGGCGAGGACGTCGGGCAGGCCGTCCGGCGCGTTCTCGTGCAGGGACAGGCCGCCGAAGGTGCGCTGGTCGACGAAGCGCAGCTCGGTGCCGAGCGGGTCGGCGAAGCGGACACGGACGCGCAGGTGCTTCTCGTCGGCGGCGCTCCGCGGCTGCACGAGTAGCTGGCCGCTCATGCCGAGATGGCCGAGGACCGAGGTGTCGGTGTCCGCGAGGGGCAGCCAGAGGTACTTGCCGCGCCGGCTGACGTCGCCGACGGTCCGGTCCCGCAGCCGCGCCGCGAAGTCCTCCGCGCCGGCGACATGCCGGCGGATCGCCCGCGGGTGCAGCACCTCGACCTCGGCGATCGTCCGTCCGCTGACCCAGGTCTGCAGGCCACGGCGTACGACTTCGACCTCGGGCAGCTCGGGCACGGGTCTCCTTCTGCGGCTCACTCGGATGACGCCCGCAGCGTACCGCCGGGGTGGCGGCGGGCGGAAAAGAGGTGGGAGAGCTGTGCGGCCCCCGCCGGGAGGGCGGGGGCCGCACAGATACTGCTGTCGGTCGGCGGAGCGCCGGACGTCAGGCCGAGGCCCGGTCCGCCGGTGCCGGTTCGGAGGGGACGTCGACGTCCGCGTCGGCGTCCACTTCTTCCTCGGCGGGCGAGGCGGCCGCGGCCGGGGCCGCTGCCGCGCGCTGGTCCGCGGCGGCACGGATCTCCCGCCACGCGGACTCCGCCGCCTGCTGCTCCGCTTCCTTCTTGCTGCGGCCGGTGCCGGTGCCGTACGAGACACCACCGACGCGGGCGGCAGCAGTGAAGATCTTCTCGTGGTCCGGGCCTGTCTCTGTGACCAGGTACTCCGGGACGCCGAGACCCTCGGCCGCGGTGAGCTCCTGGAGACTGGTCTTCCAGTCCAGGCCCGCACCGAGGTTGGAGGACTTCTCGATCAGCGGGTCGAAGAGCCGGTGCACCAGCTCGGACGCCGCATCGAGGCCCTGGTCGAGATAGACCGCGCCGATCACCGCTTCAAGGGTGTCGGCGAGGATGGATGCCTTGTCCCGGCCACCCGTGCCCTCTTCACCACGGCCGAGCCGGATGAAGGAGCCGAGTTCCAGACCGCGGCCGACCTCCGCCAGCGCACGCGAATTGACCACCGCGGCCCGCAGCTTGGCCAGCTGTCCCTCGGGCAGGTCGGGGTGGGTGCGGTACAGCGTGTCGGTGACCACCAGGCCGAGCACGGAGTCCCCGAGGAACTCGAGACGCTCGTTGGTGGGCAGACCGCCGTTCTCGTACGCGTACGAACGGTGGGTCAGCGCACGCACCAGAAGGGCGGACTCGAGCTGATACCCGAGCCGCCCTTCCAGAAGCGTGTGGGACGAGGCATTGTCCGTCTTGCTGGACTCAGACATCGCGCCTCTCACCGGCCGCTCAGACCTCGAGGACCTGGCGCTTGTTGTAGGTGCCGCAGCTCGGGCACGCGATGTGCTGCTGCTTCGGCTCCTGGCAACGCTCACACGAAACCAGGGTGGGGACCGCAGCCTTCCACTGCGACCGGCGGTGGCGCGTGTTGCTGCGCGACATCTTCCGCTTCGGAACAGCCACGGCTACTTCTCCTGCTTCTCGTCGACGCCCGCTTCGGCGCCGCCCATGTTGTCCTTCTCGCCGTCCTGAATGGTCTCGGCGAGTCCCTGCAGTGCCGCCCAACGGATGTCGACGGCGTCGTGGTGGTGGTCCGGGTTCTCGTCCAGCCTGACCCCGCACTGGGGGCACAGGCCTTCGCAGGTCTCCCGGCACACCGGCTGCATCGGCAGTGCGAGCACCACCGCATCACGCAGCACGGGTTCGAGGTCGAACAGGCCGTCCTCGATGAAGAGCCTGTCCTCGTCCTCTTCGCCGTCGACGGGCTCCGCGGTGCGGCCCCTGTCGTCGGCGTCGGGGTACGTGAACAGCTCCTGGAAGTCCGCGGCGACGTCATGGCGCAGCGGCTCCAGACACCTTACGCACTCCCCCTCGGCGCTCGCACGGGCGGTGCCTGTGACGAGCACACCTTCCATGACGGACTCGAGGCGGAGGTCCAGCTCCACCGGCGCGCCTTCCGGCACACCGACGACATCGGCGATGCCGAGGTCCTTGGGAGCGTCGACCGTGCGGGAGATCCGCTGGAGCGCACCGGGCCGCCGCCCCAGCTCGTGCGTGTCGAACACGAGGGGGTTGCGATGGTCGAGGCGCGTGCTCAGGGGACTTCCTGCTTTCGGTTCGTGGGGAGGGCCGTCCCGGTTCGCGGTGCGAAGCGGGCAGCCGGGATCGCGGAACTACGCGCGACCGAAGGACCAGGGTACTTCAACTGCCGCGATAGACCCAATCCGGGCCGTTCAGCGCCCCTGCTCGTAGCGGTTCAGCTGATCCAGGTCGATCATGCCGGTGTCGAACAGGCTGGTCTCGTCCAGCGCGGCGCCCTGCTGCGCCTGCGGCTGGTGCTGCGGGGGCGCGGGCGGCTGCGCCGGGACGGGCGGCTGGGGCTGTCCGTAGCCGTACGCGCCCTGGTGCTGGTAGTTGCCGTACGACGTCTCCTGGCCGTACGCCTGGTCCTGGCCGCCGTATCCGCCCGCCGCGTACGGGTCGGGCTGCTGGTAGCCCGCGTACGCCTCCTGCGGCTGGTACGGGTACGGGTCGGGCTGGGCGGGCGGCTGGGGCTCGGGCTGCCGGTAGGCGTACGCGTCCTGGCGCTCGCGCTCGGGGGCCGGCTCGGCGATCTCCGCGAGGCCGGCGAGGTAGTCCGCGTCGCTGGTGTGCTGGTGGCCCGCGGCGTCCTGGGCGGCCATGTGCGCGCCGAGATCGTCCGTGGCGATGCGTCCGTGCAGCTTCTGCCGGCCCCGGCCGACGGCGTCCAGGGTCTTGGTGAGCACGGCCTCGAAGGCGCCGAGCTTGGTGTCGACGTACTGGTCGGCGCGCTGGATGAGGGTCTGCGGGTCGTCGCTCGGCTCCGGTGCGTCCTCGTCGGCGTAGCCCTGCTCGTCGAGGCCGGGGCCACGGCCGAGGAGCTTCTCGCGGCCGCGGTCGACCGAGCCGATGGTCTTGGTGAGGACGACCTCGAAGTTGGCGAGCTTGGAGTCGACGTAGTCGTCGGCCTCCGCGCGGATCTCGTCGGCCTCGCGGCGGGCCTCGGAGAGGATGCGGTCGGCCTCGTCCTGGGACTGCCGGGCGACCTGGGTGTCGGAGACCAGGGAGCCGACCTCGGCGCGGGCGGACCGGATGATCTGCTCGGCCTCGCGGCGGGCCTGGTCGACCAGCTCCTCGCGGCCGCCGATGAGCTCCTGGGCCTGGGCGAGCGAGCCGGGAAGCGCGTCACGCACCTCTTCGAGCATGGCGAGCAGCTCGGCGCGGTTGACCACGCAGGACGCCGACATGGGCATGGAGCGGGCGCCCTGGACCACTTCGACGATCTCGTCGAGCTTCTTCTGCACGTCCACCGTGGTTCGCCACTCTCTACTGCGGATTGGAGACGGACGGGCACGACTGTACGGCCAGTCCGCGGCCGCCCGGCACCGGATGACGGATTGTCCGTCAGCCCTTCTCCGCGAGCCGCTGGACGAGCGCCCGGTGGACCGTCGCCGGCAGCAGATGTGAGACGTCGCCGCCCCAGGCGGCGACCTCCTTGACCAGGCTGGAGGAGAGGAAGCTGTAGGTCGGGTTGGTGGGGACGAACAGCGTCTCCACGCCCGAGAGGCCGTTGTTCATCTGGGCCATCTGCAGCTCGTAGTCGAAGTCGCTGACCGCGCGGAGCCCCTTGACGATCGCGGGGATGTCGCGTTCCTTGCAGAAGTCGACGAGGAGGCCGTGGTGGGACTCCACCACGACGTTCCCGTAGTCACGGGTGACCTCGCGGATCATTTCCATCCGCTCGTCGACCGTGAACAGCCCCTGCTTCGACTTGTTGATCATCACCGCGACATGTACGACGTCGTACAGCTTGGAGGCGCGGGCGATGATGTCGAGGTGTCCGTTGGTGATGGGGTCGAACGACCCCGGACAGACTGCGCGGCGCAACTGAAGTCCCTCGCTCTCCGGTCCGGTCATGGTGCGTCTTCGCACGTGGCGGCGCGACCGTACCAAAGCGTTCCCTCGCCGTAGCGACGGGACCGCAGTGGAGTGAAGCCCATGGGCCACTTGAATTCTCCGCCTCTGGTGCTGCGCTCCACGGTGACGAGAGCATCGTCCGTGAGCCAGCCCTGAAGACGGAGTGTGAGCAGGATCTCGCGAAGATCGTCATCTGTGACGGCGTACGGCGGGTCGAGGAAGACCACGCCGTAGGGGGCTTCCGGCGCCGGTCCTGTGACGATCTGTTCCGCTTTGCCGGTCCGGACCTCCGCGCCGGGCAGCCCGAGCACCCGTACGTTCTCCCGTACGACGCGGGCCGCGCGGGCGTCCGCCTCGACCAGCAGGGCGTGGGACGCGCCACGGGACAGCGCCTCCAGGCCGACGGCGCCGGAGCCCGCGTACAGATCGGCGACGCGGGCGCCCGCGATGGTGCCGAGCTGGGCCTCCCAGCTGGAGAACAGCCCCTCCCGGGCACGGTCGGACGTGGGGCGGGTGCCGGTGCCGGGCGGGACGGCGAGGCGGCGTCCGCCGGCGGTGCCGGCGATCACGCGGGTCATGAAGGGCCTCTCTGCCTCTCTGTGCGGGCTTGCCTCTGGTGCGGGGAAAAGGGCTTACGTGCGGGAGCCGACGGCGCCCCGTCACGAGTACGGGCTGACGTGGCCAGTCTCTCAGCCCTTGTCGAGATACTGCTCCCGCTCCGTGTCGAGAAGCGCGTCCAGCGCGACGCGCAGTTCGGGCAGGTGCGCCAGCTCCGGGTCGGCGGCGACGACGGCGACCGCCTCCTCGCGGGCCGCCGCGATGACCTCCTCGTCCTCGATGACGGCGAGCATCCGCAGCGAGGAGCGCACCCCGGACTGGGCCTGGCCCAGCACATCGCCCTCGCGGCGCTGTTCGAGGTCGATCCGGGAGAGCTCGAAGCCGTCGAGCGTCGCGGCGACGGCGGCCAGCCGCTGACGCGCGGGGCTCGCCTCCGGCATCTCGCTGACCAGCAGGCACAGGCCGGGCGCCGAGCCGCGGCCGACGCGGCCGCGCAGCTGGTGGAGCTGCGAGACGCCGAACCGGTCGGCGTCCATGATCACCATGGCGGTGGCGTTGGGGACGTTGACCCCGACCTCGATGACGGTGGTGGCGACCAGGACGTCCACCTCGCCCGCGGCGAAGCGGCGCATCACGGCGTCCTTGTCGTCGGGCGGCATCCGCCCGTGCAGCACCTCGACGCGCAGCCCGCTCAACGGCCCCTTCGCGAGCTGGTCGGCGACCTCGACGACGGCGAGCGGCGGACGTTTCTCCGCCTCGTCCTCCGCCGTCTTCTTCTTCGGCTCGTCGTCGTCGCCGATGCGGGGGCACACCACATACGCCTGGTGGCCGTTCTCCACCTCTTCGCGCACGCGCTCCCACGCGCGGGCGAGGAAGTGCGGCTTGTCGGCGGCCGGCACCACATGGCTGGCGATCGGCGAGCGGCCCGCCGGCAGCTGGTCCAGGACGGAGGTCTCCAGGTCGCCGAAGACGGTCATCGCGACCGTGCGCGGGATGGGGGTGGCGGTCATGACCAGCAGGTGCGGCGGCTGCTTCCCCTTGGAGCGCAGGGCGTCGCGCTGCTCCACGCCGAAGCGGTGCTGCTCGTCGACCACGACGAGGCCCAGGTCGTGGAACTGGACCTTGTCCTCGATCAGGGCGTGGGTGCCGATCACCAGGCCCGCCTCACCGGTCACCAGGTCGAGCAGCGCCTGCCGGCGGGCCGCCGCGCCCATGGAGCCGGTCAGCAGCACGACCTTGGTGCCCTGCTCGGCGCCGCCGAGCATCCCGCCCTCCGCGAGCTCGCCCATCATCTCGGTGATCGAGCGGTGGTGCTGCTGGGCGAGGACCTCGGTGGGGGCGAGCATCGCGGCCTGGCCGCCCGCGTCGACGACGGCGAGCATGGCCCGCAGGGCGACCAGCGTCTTGCCGGAGCCGACCTCTCCCTGGAGGAGCCGGTGCATGGGGTGCTCGGTCGCCAGGTCGTCGAAGATCTCCTTGCTGACCGACTGCTGGCCCTCGGTGAGCGTGAAGGGCAGTCTGCCGTCGAACGCGTCGAGGAGTCCGCCGGGGACGGGGCGGCGGGCCACCGCGGGCAGCTGGGTGTCGGCGTACCGCCTGCGGGCGAGGGCGACCTGGAGGACGAACGCCTCGTCCCACTTGAGCCGCTGCCTGGCCGTCTCGATGTCCGCCTTGGTACGCGGCCGGTGGATCTTGCGCAGGGCGTCCGGCAGGGCCGCCATGCCACGGCCCTCGCGCAGCGCGGGCGGCAGCGGGTCCACTGCCTCGACGGCCCGGTCCAGCACCGCGTCGATCGCCTTGGAGATCTTCCAGGACTCGAGCTGCTTGCAGGCCGGGTAGATCGGGATGAGCTGATGGGCGAAGGCGTCCACCGCGTCGGCCGCGCTCGCGCCGCCGCTCAGCGGCTCGTACGCCGGATGGGACAGCTGGAGCTTGCGGTTGAAGACGGACACCTTGCCGGCGAACATCGCGCGGGTGCCCGGCAGCAGGTCCTTGTGCGGCTTGTGGACGCCCTTGCCGAAGAAGACCAGTTGGAGCCGGCCGCTGCCGTCGGTGATCGTCACCTCCAGCCGCCGGCCGCGGCCCTGGTTGAAGGTGTGGACACGCGCGTCGGCGACCTGCGCCACCACCGTGACGTGCTCGTCGAGCGGCAGCTCGGACAGGGAGGTCAGCTCGCCACGCTCCGCGTACCGCCGCGGATAGTGGTGCAGCAGGTCACCGAGGGTGTGCAGATCGAGATGCTCGGCCATCACCTTCGCGGTGGCGGCTCCGAGCGTCTTCTTGAGGGGTTCGTCGAGCGCGGGCACGCGTTCCATTCCACACCACGCCACCGACACTCGTCGCGCATCTGTGGACGAACCACGGGCGGGGCGGCGGTCGTCCGCGGGGACTGCCCCGTGCAGGCGGGCTACTCGACGCCGATCAGCAGCGGCGTCGCCCGGTCGCCGCCCTCGTACGTGACCGTGTCCACCGCCAGGTACCCCTCCCGGACGTGGGCCTCCAGACGGGCCGACAGGCCCTGCGGGGACGTCCCGCCGAGGACGAGGGTGACCAGTTCGCCGCCGGAGGAGAGCATGCGGTCCAGCAGGGTGAGGGCTGTCTCCGTGACGTCCTCGCCGATCACCGCGACGTCGCCGTCGATCAGGCCCAGTACGTCGCCCGCCTGGCAGACGCCCGCCGAGGTCCAGGACTGGCGTTCCGCCACCGCGAGTTCGGCGTAGCGCGTCGCGCCGGCGGCGGCCGTCATGGCGACGACGTCCTCGTCGAAGCGGCGGTCCGGGGCGTGGACCGCGAGGGCCGCAATGCCCTGGACCGCGGAACGCGTCGGGATCAGAGCGACGCGGACGCCCTCCGCGCGGGCCTGTTCGGCGGCCGCGGCGGCCGTGTGACGCAGGGCCGTGTCGTTGGGAAGGAGGACCACCTCGCGGGCGTGCGCCCGGCGGATCGCCTCGACGAGCTCCCCGCTGGCGGGCGGCTCCCCGGCGCGGGTGAGGACCGTGGTCGCGCCGGCCTCGCCGCACAGCGCCGCGAGCCCCTCGCCCTGCACCACGGCGACGACGGCCCGCTGCGCCTGCTCACGGGGGTCCGGGCCCGCCTCTGCCGCCGTGTCGAAGTGCGTGATGCGGATCCGGTACGGCCGGCCCGCCTCGACGCCCGCCTCCACCGCCGCACCGGCGTCGTCCACATGGACGTGGATGTTCCACAGGCCGTCGCCGCCGACGACGACGAGGGAGTCGCCGAGGACGTCGAGCCGGGCGCGGAGCCGGGCGACGGCCGCGTCGTCCGCCTCCAGGAGGTAGATCACCTCGAAGGCCGGGCCGCCGTCGGCGCAGGAGCCGGCGGCCGGCGGGTCCTGGGGGTCCGGCCGGGTGGGCCGGCTGTGGAGGAGCACGGGGACCTGCGGCGCCTCGCCGCAGACCGCCTGGACCAGGGCACCGAGGACCATCAGCAGGCCGCGCCCGCCCGCGTCCACGACCCCCGCGCGGTCCAGTACGGCGAGCTGCCGCGGGGTGGCGTCCAGCGCGGCGCGGGCGCCGGCGTACGCCGCGCGTACCGCGTCGGCAGGGGCGGGGTCCGCGGCTCCCGCCGCGTCCGCCGCCGCGCCGGCGACGCTGAGGATGGTGCCCTCCACGGGGTGCGCGACCGCCTCGCGGGCGAGTTCGGCGGCGCGCCGCAGGGCCCCGGCGAGGTGGTCGCCGTCGCCGATCCGCTCGGCCATGCCGCGCAGGAGCTGGGCCAGGATCGTCCCCGAGTTCCCGCGGGCGCCGAGGAGGGCGCCGTGAGCCATCGCCCGGATCACATCGGCGAGGGCGGGCGCCGAACCGCCGGTCTCGTGCGCGGCGAACACCGCTTCCACGGCCTGGTTGGCCGATTCGACGGTCAGATACAGATTCGTGCCGGTGTCCCCGTCCGCGACGGGGTACACGTTGATCGCGTCGATCTCCTCGCGCTCCCGGCCCAGGGACTCCAGCGCCAGTGAGCACCAGGCGCGGACGGCCGATGCGTCGAGACTCTGCGGCACCGGGTGATCCTCCTTGTGCGGCCGGGCCGGCCCCGGTGGGCCGCACGGGGCTGCGGACGCCGTGGGGCCGCGGGTCGTCCCGCAGCGTAGACCGGGGCCGGGTCCGGCAGCGGGTCGGGGGCGGGCCGGAGCCGGCCTGCGGATGCTGGTTTCGTGTCTCGGAGACAGTGGATGTATGCTGCTCCAGTTGCCCGATGAGAATCGGGCCATTCCCCCGGCAAGCCACTTCAGATCTCTGATTCCGGCGCGCCGGAATTCACTGTAAGTGCATCTGAAGTCTTTGGAGTGACCCGTGGCTGCCAACTGCGACGTCTGCGGCAAGGGGCCGGGCTTCGGCAACAACATTTCGCACTCGCACCGCCGTACGTCTCGTCGCTGGAACCCCAACATCCAGCGTGTGCGTGCAGTGGTCGGTCGGACGCCGAAGCGGCTCAACGTCTGCACCTCGTGCATCAAGGCCGGCAAGGTCTCGCGCTAAGTGATGCTCCCCCGCGTCAGCGGGGAAGATCCCGCCGACGCTTCGTCGTAGCGCAGCCCCTGCGGTTGCCTTGAAAGCCGGTCCACCTCGGTGGGCCGGCTTTCGCCTTTCCCGTCACGGGTCCGGAGGCGGGCGCTACGGCGTCCGGAAGCGCCAGCCGTGGTCCACCGGCCCGATGCCCGCGCCCAGCGCGAACCCGGCCGCGATCGCCCCGGTGACGTAGTCCTTGGCCGTCCGGACCGCCGCCGGCACCGTCAGCCCCTTCGCGAGGCCCGACGCCACCGCGGACGCGAGCGTGCAGCCCGTCCCGTGCGTATGGCGGTTGTCGTGCCGGGTGGCGCGCAGCCACAGCTCCACGCCGCCGTCCGTGAGCAGGTCCACCGCGTCGCCGGACAGATGACCGCCCTTGATCAGGGCCCAGCGCGGCCCGAAGCCGAGGACGGCGTCGGCGGCGCGGCGCATGTCCGTCTCGTCGCGGACCTCGATCCCGGTCAGCTGGGCCACTTCGTCCAGATTGGGCGTGGCCACGGTGGCCGTGGGGAGCAGCTTCGTCCGTACCGAGTCGAGCGCGGAGGCCGCGAGCAGCGGGTCGCCGTGCTTGGAGACGCCCACCGGGTCGACGACGACGGGCGCGTCCGTGCCGGCGAGCAGTTCGGCGACGGTCTCGACGAGTTCGGCCGAGGCGAGCATGCCGGTCTTCACGGCCTGGACGCCGATGTCGTCCACGACGCTGCGGTACTGGGCGCGGACGGCCTCTGCGGGCAGCTCCCACGCGCCCTGGACGCCCAGGGAGTTCTGCGCGGTGACCGCGGTCAGCACGCTCATGCCGTGCACGCCGAGGGCCAGCATGGTCTTGAGGTCGGCCTGGATGCCGGCACCGCCGCCGGAGTCGGAGCCGGCGACGGTGAGCACGCGAGGGGGTATGTCCATACCGGGGAATCTACTTGCCGTCCTCGATGTCCCCGAAGTGGTCCCAGCCGCCCTTGTTGGTCCAGGGCGCCCCGTCGACGGTCACCTGCGGCAGCGCGGACGGGTTGAGCACCTCGCCGATGATCTTCCAGCGGGCGGGCAGTTTGGCGTCCGGCGGGAAGGTGGCGACGATCGCGTGGTCCTCTCCGCCGGTCAGCACCCACTGGAGCGGGTCGACGCCGACGGCCTGGCCGATGTCGTTCATCTGCGAGGGGATGTCTATCAGCCCGGACCGCAGATCGATCCGGACCTTGCTGGCCTCCGCGATGTGCCCGAGGTCGGCGACGAGTCCGTCGCTGATGTCGCACATGGCGGTGGCGCCGAGCCCGGCGGCGGCGGGGCCCGCGTGGTACGGCGGTTCCGGCCGGCGGTGGGCCTCCACGAAGGCGCGCGGGGAGCGGAAGCCTCGGGAGAGGACCGCGTGGCCGGCCGCGGACCAGCCCAACCAGCCCGTGTAGGCGACGACATCGCCGGGCTGCGCGCCGCCGCGGGTCACCGGTTCGTGGTTGCGCAGGTCCCCGAGGGCGGTGATGGCGATGGTGATGGTGTCACCGCGCACGACGTCGCCGCCGACGACGGCCGCCCCGGCGACCTGGCACTCGTCGCGGATGCCGTCCATGAGCTCGGTGGCCCAGGTCACCGGGAGTTCGGCCGGGACGACGAGTCCGAGGAGCAGGGCGGTCGGGACCGCACCCATGGCGGCGATGTCCGCCAGGTTCTGCGCGGCGGCCTTGCGCCCCACGTCGTACGCGGTGGACCAGTCGCGGCGGAAGTGCCGCCCCTCCAGCAGGATGTCCGTGCTGGCCACGACCCGCCGGTCGGGCGCGGCCACGACCGCGGCGTCGTCACCGGGCCCGATCCGTACCGCGGGGGTGGTGGTGAGCTTGGAGGTGAGCTCTCTGATGAGGCCGAACTCCCCCAACTCGCCCACAGTTCCCTTCACCGAGTCACCTCTCCTTGT
Organism: Streptomyces sp. NPDC002835; assembly: GCF_053591995.1. Lineage (NCBI taxonomy): Bacteria > Bacillati > Actinomycetota > Actinomycetes > Kitasatosporales > Streptomycetaceae > Streptomyces > Streptomyces sp. NPDC002835. The sequence continues at coordinate 181,642 of NZ_JBSFUW010000012.1, forward strand.
CGTGGACGCCGCGCGCTGCTTGCGCGCTCGCGGGCCGCCACTGCTGTCGGTACCGTCAAGAGACACGTCAACTTCTGTTCGCCGTACGCCACGCTGCGGGCGCCGCCCGCCGCGAGGGTCTCCCCGCAGCCCGCGGCGACGCGATACCGTGGCGACCCCTCTTCCCGGGATCTCCCCACCGACGGTAGGGGACATGATCCTCGTGCCGAGCTGGAGGCTCCGTGGTACAGGCGTACATCCTCATCCAGACCGAAGTGGGCAAGGCGTCGACGGTCGCCGAGACCATCGCGAAGATCCCCGGCGTGATCCAGGCCGAGGATGTGACCGGCCCGTACGACGTGATCGTGCGGGCGCAGGCCGACACCGTCGACGCGCTGGGTCGCATGGTGGTCGCCAAGGTCCAGCAAGTGGACGGCATCACCCGGACCCTGACCTGCCCCGTCGTGCACCTGTAGCCCCCGTCTACGCTTGGCCGGTGACGTCCTTCCGCCGCCGGCCCCTGTTCCTGTCCGCTGTCGCCGTGCTGGTCGCCGCCGCGGGCTGCTCCTCCACGGACGCTTCGCCGCCGATCGCGGTTCCCAGCCCCCCGGCCGAGGAAGCAGCCCTGTGCCGCGCACTGGACGGCGAGCTGCCCGAGTCGGTGGACGGGCGGAACCGCGACGACCCCGAGCCGTCGTCCGAACTCACCGCCGGCTGGGGCGACGCCGCGATCGTACTGCGCTGCGGCGTGCCCCGGCCGGTGGGGATGAGCGATCCGCAGGGCCAGGGGGTCGATGTGGACGGGGTCAACTGGCTGCTGGAGGAGCGCGACGCCGGCCCCCGGTTCACCACCACGTACCGCGAGACCTACGTGGAGGTCACCCTGGGCACCCGGTACATGCACGACCTCGGCCCGCTCACGGAGCTGGCCGGACCCGTCAAGAAGACGGTCCCGGCCTCGCTCTGATCCGAGCCTGCCTGCCGCGGGCAGCGGTCTACCGCAGGCCCGTCGAGCGGGTGAGCGCGGCCTGGATCAGCCGGTCCACCAGCTCGGGGTAGGCCACGCCGCTCTCCTGCCACATCCGCGGGTACATGGAGATCGGGGTGAAGCCCGGCATGGTGTTGATCTCGTTGATGACGAACTCGCCGTCCTCGGTGAGGAAGAAGTCCGCACGGACCAGGCCCTCGCACGAGGCCGCGTCGAACGCCGCGACCGCCAGCCGCTGCACCTCGGCGGTCTGCTCCTCGGTCAGCGGCGCGGGCACCAGACCGGCCGCGGAGTCGATGTACTTGGCCTCGAAGTCGTAGAAGTCGTGCGACGTGACCGGCGGGATCTCGGCCGGCACGCTGGCGCGCGGGCCGTCCTCGAACTCGAGGACGCCGCACTCGATCTCGCGGCCGCGCAGCAGCGACTCCACGAGGATCTTGGGGTCGTGGCGCTGCGCCTCGGCGACCGCGTCGTCGAGGCCGGCGAGGGAGTCGACCTTGGTGATGCCCATGGACGAGCCGCCGCGGGCGGGCTTGATGAACAGCGGCCAGCCGTGCTCACCGGCGAAGTCGACGATCTTCTTCCGGGCCGCGGCCGGGTCGTTCGCCCACTCGCGCGGCCGGATCACCTCGTACGGGCCGACCGGCAGGCCGAAGGAGACGAAGACGCGCTTCATGTACTCCTTGTCCTGGCCGACGGCGGAGGCGAGCACGCCGGAGCCGACGTACGGGACGCCGGAGAGCTCCAGCAGGCCCTGGAGGGTGCCGTCCTCGCCGTACGGGCCGTGCAGCATCGGGAAGACGACGTCGACCTCGCCCAGCACCTTGGGCACCGAGCCCGGCTCGCTGTAGACGACCTCGCGGCTGCCGGGGTCGACGGAGAGCACCACGCCGCCCTCGTCGGACTCCGCGAGCTCGTCGACGTTCGGCGTGCGGCGGTCGGTGATCGCCATGCGGTCCGGTTCGTCGGCGGTGAGCGCCCATCGGCCGTCGGCGGTGATGCCGATCGGCAGGACGTCGTACTTGGTCCGGTCGACGGCCCGCAGCACCGCGCCCGCGGTGACCACGGAGATCCCGTGTTCGGAGCTGCGGCCGCCGAAGACGACCGCCACGCGCGGCTTACGGAGCGGCTGCTCAGGGCTCTGGGGGAGGTTCTCGGTGCTCATATCGCGATGAGACTACCCGCTGGTTCGAACGACGTCAGCGTCGCTCGGGCTTGGCGGCGCGGGACATCAACTCCTTGAGAGCAACGACCGGCGGCTTCCCCTCGTGGACGATCCCGACGACCGTCTCGGTGATGGGCATGTCGACGCCGTGCCTGCGGGCCAGGTCGAGCACCGACTCGCAGGACTTGACCCCCTCCGCGGTCTGCCTGGTGACCGCGATGGTCTGCTCGAGCGTCATCCCGCGGCCCAGGTTGGTGCCGAAGGTGTGGTTCCGGGACAGCGGCGAGGAGCAGGTGGCCACCAGGTCGCCGAGCCCGGCGAGTCCGGAGAAGGTGAGCGGGTCGGCGCCCATCGCGAGGCCGAGGCGGGTGGTCTCCGCGAGGCCGCGGGTGATCAGCGAGCCCTTGGCGTTGTCGCCGAGCCCCATGCCGTCGGCGATGCCCACGGCGAGTCCGATGACGTTCTTGACCGCGCCGCCCAGTTCGCAGCCGACGACGTCGGTGTTGGTGTAGGGGCGGAAGTACGGCGTGTGGCAGGCGGTCTGGAGGCGCTGGGCGACCGCCTCGTCACGGCAGGCGACCACGGCGGCCGCGGGCCGGCGCTGGGCGATCTCCTTGGCGAGGTTGGGGCCGGTGACCACGGCCACGCGCTCGCCCGGCACCTGCGCGACCTCCTCGACGACCTCGCTCATCCGCTTGGCGGTGCCGAGTTCGACGCCCTTCATCAGGGAGACGAGCACGGTGCCGGCGGGCAGCTTCGGCGCCCACAGGGCGAGGTTGGCGCGCAGCGTCTGGGACGGGACGGCGAGGACGGTGAAGTCCGCGCCGTGCAGCGCCTCTACCGGGTCGGTGGTGGCCCGCAGGTTCTCCGGGAGTTCGATCCCGGGCAGATAGTCGGGGTTGGTACGGGTCGTGTTGACCGCGTCGACCAGGTTCGCGCGGCGGCCCCAGAGGGTGACCTCGCAGCCGGCGTCGGCGAGCACCATGCCGAACGCCGTACCCCACGAACCCGTTCCGAAGACGGCCGCCTTGACGGACTGAGTCACTTCGCTTCCTCCCCGGCGGCCTTGCGGCGCTGCTCCGCGCGGACTTCGCGCAGGTCGAACGGGCTCGACGGCGCTTTCTCGCCGCGCAGGTCCTCGAGCTCGCGGGTCACCGCGGCCATGATGGCCTCGGTGGCCTCCCTGAGGACGTCGGGCGTGGGCTCCAGGCCGTAGAAACGGGCGAGGTCGACCGGCGGACCGGCCTGCACCTGAAGTGTCTTGCGCGGAAAGAACCGCACCTTGTTCTCCTTGGCGTACGGCGGCATCGCCAAGTTGGCCCCCCACTGGGCGACGGGGATGACGGGCGCCCTGGTCTGCAGCGCGGCCCGCGCCACACCGGTCTTGGCGGTCATCGGCCACATGGCGGGGTCGCGGGTGAGGGTGCCCTCGGGGTAGAAGGCGACGCACTCGCCGCGCTCGACGGCCTCGACGGCGGCGCGGAAGGCGCCGACGGCGTTGGTGGACTCGCGGTAGACGGGGATCTGGCGGGTGCCCCGCAGCAGAACGCCGACCACGGGCGTCTTGAAGAGCGCGGCCTTGGCCAGGAAGCGCGGAACCCGTCCGCTGTTGTACTGGAAGTGGCCGTACGAGAACATGTCGAGGTACGAGTTGTGGTTGATCGCGGTGATGAATCCGCCCTCGGCCGGAATGTGTTCCATTCCCCGCCAGTCCCGCTTGAACAGAAGCAACAGCGGCGGCTTTGCGATGACCGCGGCCAGGCGGTACCAGAAGCCGATTCTACGGCGGGACACTCGGACACCTTCCTCTTACGACCGGGCCATTGCCTGGCTGCCGGGGGTCAAGTGTCGCCCCAGGCCTCTGGTCTGTCGAGAACACGGTACGCCCCGGCCACCGCCCCTCCCCCGGGGCCTTCTCCGGTTCGGGCGACAATGGGCGCGATGCGCATGGACCCGGAGCTCGCCCCGAACCCGAAGCCGGTCCCCGCACCCGCCCTGCTCTGGTCCCTGGTCGTGCCGCTGAAACCCCTGGCCCTGGCGAAGAGCAGACTGGCGGGCGCGGCGGACGGCAGGCTGCGGCCCCGTCTCGCCCTCGCCTTCGCCCAGGACACCGTGGCGGCGGCGCTGGCGTGCCCGGCCGTGCGGGATGTGGTGGTCGTCACGGACGACACGAGCGCGGCGGCCGAGCTGGGCGCGCTGGGGGCGCGCATCGTGCCGGACTCCCCCGCGGCCGGCCTCAACGCGGCGCTGGCGCACGGCGCCCGCGCGGTGCGTTCCGCGCGTTCCTCCGCGGCGGTCGCGGCGCTCAACGCAGACCTGCCCGCATTGCGTACCACCGAATTGGGCCGGGTGCTGGCGGCTGCTTCGGAATTTTCCCGGGCATTTCTGACGGACGCCGCCGGAATCGGCACGACTTTGCTCTGCGCCCGGCCGGGCAGTGAATTGCGGCCCGCTTTCGGCGGCTCTTCGCGCCGTGCGCATTTGGCTTCCGGCGCGGCGGAAATCGCTTCCTGCGACGTCGATTCCGTACGGCAGGACGTGGACACCGCCGACGACCTCGCGGCGGCGCTCGCGCTGGGCGTGGGCCCGTACACGGCGCGGCGCCTCGCGGCCGGCGCCGGCGCGGCACCGGGCGGAGGCGGTGCGGCACCGGGCGGAGGCGCCGCGGTGGCCGGTCCCCGCGGGGCCCGCCCGGCGGACCACTAGGGCCTTTGGTCCGGATCGGGCCGGATCAGTGAGGGGGGTCCGGTGCATGGAATCTCCCCGGGCCCGCCAGGACCGAGGACGGGAGAGTCGGCGACGGAGGACAACGCGTCGAGGTGCGGTGCCGGGCACGGCAGCCCGGCGGGATCCGGAACGAGAGGCCCTAAGCTGGCGGCATGCAGGCGACCTCGTACACATACGACCCGGAGACCCGCGGCGGAAGCGTGCTGCTGGACGACGGCACCCCGGTCGAGTTCGACGCGGCGGCCTTCGACGCGGGCGGCCTGCGGCTGCTGCGGCCGGGGCAGCGGGTGCGGATCGAGATCGAGGGCGAGGGCGAGAGCCGCCGCATCACGCTGGTGACGCTGTACACGTTCTGAGCCGGCCGCGGCCGGGCACGCCGCGGGCCGGTCTCCCGGAAGGAGACCGGCCCGGCGCGTGAGTGGCTGTGCGGCCTTGTGCCGCTTACGTCTTGGGGCGTCGGCGCCCGCGCTGCTACTTCTTCCTCGCCGTGGTCTTCTTGGCAGTGGTCTTGCGCGACGTGGCCTTCTTGGCCGGCGCCTTCTTCGCCGTGGCCTTCTTGGCCGGGGCGGTCTTCTTCGCCGCGGCCTTCTTGGCGGTGGCCTTCGCCGGGGTCGCCTTCTTCGCGGCCGCCGTGGTCTTGGCGGTCGTCTTCTTCGCGGTGGTCTTCTTGCCGGCGGCCGCGGTCGTCTTCTTGGCCGCCGTCTTCTTGCCGGCCGCGGTGGTCTTCTTGGCCGCGGTCCGCTTCGCCGCGGCCTTCTTGGCCGCCGACTTGGCGATGGTGGGGGGCGGGCCGGAGAGGCTGCCCTTGGGCGCCTTCTTGACGGCGACCTCGCCGCCCTTGGGCAGCTTCTTCGAGCCGCTCACCAGGTCCTTGAAGCCCTGCCCGGCGCGGAACCGCGGGACGGACGTCTTCTTGACCCGTACCCGCTCACCCGTCTGCGGGTTGCGGGCGTAACGGGCGGGGCGGTCGACCTTCTCGAACGAGCCGAAGCCGGTGACCGACACCCGGTCTCCGGCGACCGTTGCGCGGACGATCGCGTCAAGCACCGCGTCGACAGCGTCCGCGGCCTGCTGCCGGCCGCCGAGCTTGTCGGCAATCGCTTCTACGAGCTGCGCCTTGTTCACGTCTTCCCCTTCGGAGACATTTGGCCGGAACGATGGCGTCCTGGCTTTTTCGCACGTTAGGCAGATATATACCGCAAATCAAACACGAAACGGGCTAATCACCCTAGTGCCGCAACGAAGTCGACCTTGGCGGAGTTCTTCAGGTCAGTCACCTTCAGGGAAACGGCCCTCGTCGAGGTCCTTCATCAACCGGTCCAGACGCCTTGCCGCATCCGGGAGATCGTGCTTCGTGGCCGCCGTGACGACCAGCAGCTTCCGGGAGAGCGCCATCTTCACGCCCTCTGGTGCTTGCAATTCGCGCACCTTGGTGTGCGCTTCCTTCAATCGGGCCGCGACTTCCGCGCAGAGCTCGAGTTGGCTGTCGCGTTCCATGCACCGATTGTGCCATCTGGGGCGAGTTGTCGCCCGACAGGACATCAACATACGACTGCGCCCCCCGCCGGAAGGCGGGGGGCGCAGTTCGGGAAAAGCGCTGCTCAGACCTCAATCGTCCGGGGCTTGAAGGCCGGTCGGCCCGCCTCGTACGCCGCGATGTCCGCTTCGTTCTGAAGGGTGAGGCTGATGTCGTCCAGACCGTTCAGCAGCCGCCAGCGGGCGTTCTCGTCGAGCTCGAAGTCCGCGGTGACTCCGGGCGCGAGGACCTGTCGCTTCTCCAGGTCGACGGTGATCTCGACGCTCGGGTCGTTCTCGGTCAGCTCCCACAGCGCGTCCACGACGGACTGCTCGAGGACCACCGTCAGCAGGCCGTTCTTGAGGGAGTTGCCACGGAAGATGTCGGCGAACCGGGAGGAGATGACCGCCCTGAAGCCGTAGTTCTGCAGGGCCCAGACGGCGTGCTCGCGCGAAGAGCCGGTGCCGAAGTCGGGGCCGGCGACGAGCACCGAGGCGCCCTTGCGCTCGGGGCGGTTGAGGACGAAGTCGGCGTCCTTGCGCCAGGCCTCGAAGAGACCGTCCTCGAAACCGTCGCGGGTGACCTTCTTCAGCCAGTGCGCGGGGATGATCTGGTCGGTGTCGACGTTGCTGCGGCGCAGCGGAACGGCCCGGCCGGTGTGTGCGGTGAAGGCTTCCATCGTGTTCAGACTCCGGCGGGGGCGGGGGTTTCGGACAGGTCGGCGGGCGAGGCGAGGTGGCCGAGGACCGCGGTGGCGGCGGCTACCTGCGGCGAGACGAGGTGCGTACGGCCGCCCTTGCCCTGCCTGCCTTCGAAGTTGCGGTTCGAGGTGGAGGCGGAGCGCTCACCGGGAGCCAGTTGGTCGGGGTTCATGCCCAGGCACATGGAGCAGCCCGCATGCCGCCATTCGGCGCCGGCGTCCTTGAAGACCTTGTCCAGGCCCTCCTCCACGGCCTGCAGCGCGACCCGGACGGAGCCGGGGACGACGAGCATCCGTACGCCCTCGGCGACTTTGCGGCCGCCCAGGATGCCGGCGGCCGAGCGCAGGTCCTCGATGCGGCCGTTGGTGCAGGAGCCTACGAAGACGGTGTCGACCTTGATGTCGCGCAGCGGCTGCCCGGCGGTCAACCCCATGTACTTCAGGGCGTTTTCCGCGGCGAGGCGCTCCGAAGCGTCCTCGTACGAAGCCGGGTCGGGGACCTGCGACGACAGGGGCGCGCCCTGGCCGGGGTTGGTGCCCCAGGTGACGAACGGGGCCAGTCCGGCGGCGTCGATGAAGACCTCGGCGTCGAAGACTGCGTCGTCGTCGGTGCGCAGCGTCTTCCAGTACTCGACCGCAGCGTCCCACTCCTCGCCCTTCGGGGCGTGGTCGCGGCCCTGGAGATAGTCGAAGGTGGTGCGGTCCGGGGCGATCATGCCCGCGCGGGCGCCGGCCTCGATCGACATGTTGCAGATGGTCATCCGCGCTTCCATCGACAGCTTCTCGATGGCAGATCCGCGGTACTCGAGGATGTAGCCCTGGCCGCCGCCGGTGCCGATCTTGGCGATGATGGCGAGGATCAGGTCCTTGGCGGTGACGTCCTCGGGCAGCTCACCCTCTACGGTGATCGCCATGGTCTTCGGGCGCGCCAGCGGCAGCGTCTGGGTCGCCAGCACGTGCTCGACCTGGGAGGTGCCGATACCGAACGCCAGCGCGCCGAACGCGCCGTGCGTCGAGGTGTGGGAGTCGCCGCAGACGACGGTCGTGCCGGGCTGGGTCAGACCCAGCTGGGGGCCGACGACGTGCACCACGCCCTGCTCGACGTCGCCCAGGGGATGCAGCCGTACGCCGAAGTCCGCGCAGTTCTTGCGCAGCGTCTCCAGCTGGGCGCGGGAGACGGGGTCGGCGATGGGCTTGTCGATGTCGAGGGTCGGGGTGTTGTGGTCCTCGGTCGCGATGGTGAGGTCGAGGCGGCGCACCTGCCGGCCGTTCTTCCGCAGACCGTCGAAGGCCTGGGGGCTGGTCACCTCGTGCAGCAGATGCAGATCGATGAAGAGGAGGTCGGGCTCGCCCTCGGCGCGCCGGACGACATGGTCGTCCCAGACCTTCTCCGCGAGTGTCCTACCCATCGCTTTCCCTCCGGCCGGCTGTGCCGCCGACGCAACTAGAGATCTTGTGCAGTGCCCGTTGGTCCGCGGGCCGCCACTACAGCGTGGCAAGTTCTCGAGCAAATTGAACTTGCGTTTCACAGAGTGAGACGCGAGTATCGTTGCATGGACAACTCTAGCGGCGTCGGCGTCCTCGACAAGGCAGCCCTTGTCTTGAGCGCCCTGGAGTCCGGTCCGGCCACCCTCGCGGGGCTGGTCGCGGCCACGGGACTCGCACGACCTACAGCACATCGCCTGGCAGTGGCACTGGAGCACCACCGTATGGTGGCGCGCGACATGCAGGGCCGTTTCATCCTCGGTCCGCGACTCGCGGAGCTCGCCGCCGCGGCCGGCGAGGACCGGCTGCTGGCCACGGCCGGGCCGGTACTCACACATCTGCGCGACGTGACCGGCGAGAGCGCGCAGCTCTACCGCAGGCAGGGCGACATGCGCATCTGCGTGGCGGCGGCCGAGCGGCTGTCCGGGCTGCGGGACACCGTACCGGTCGGCTCCACGCTCACGATGAAGGCGGGCTCCTCGGCCCAGATCCTGATGGCCTGGGAGGAGCCGGAGCGCCTCCACCGCGGACTGCAGGGCGCGCGCTTCACGGCGACCGCCCTCTCCGGGGTACGGCGCCGGGGCTGGGCCCAGTCGATCGGCGAGCGCGAGCCGGGCGTGGCCTCGGTGTCCGCGCCGGTCCGCGGGCCCTCGAACCGCGTGGTCGCCGCCGTCTCGGTCTCGGGACCGATCGAGCGCCTGACCCGCCACCCGGGCCGGATGCACGCCCAGGCGGTCATCGACGCCGCCGGCCGGCTGAGCGAGGCGCTGCGCCGCAGCGGCTGACCTGTCCCTTCGTACGTCGCACCGGCCGGCCCCTTCAACGCCGCAGGGGCCGGCCGGACGTGTTCCGGGCCCGTCGGGTGCACCATGGAAGACAGTGCTCGAAGCAACGAGGCGAGCGACGGAGGTGCGGGACCGATGACCGAGTTCATGGACGTACACCGCGGGATGAAGGGCATCACCGGCGAGCAGCTGATGGAGGCGCACAACGCGGATCTGGCGATCGAGGGCGAGGAGCGTGTGCACTTCAAGCAGGCGTGGGCGGACCCGGAGACGGGCACCGTCTACTGCCTGTCCGAGGCGCCGTCGGCGGACGCCGTGCAGCGCATCCACGAGCGCACGGGGCACCCGGCGGACGAGATCCATCCGGTGCCGCTGACCGTGTGAGGCGTGCGGGCCCTTCCCGGGGCCCCGCCGCCCCCGTCGCGGCAGGATCGCGCGCTGCCGGGGCGGTGTCCCGATCATCGAACTGCCCCCGTACTCACGGCAGATGGGTGAGTCGGCCGGCGAACGCCGAAGGGGCCTTCCGACTGCTCGGAAGGCCCCTTCGGACTCTGTACCCCCGACCGGATTCGAACCGGCGCTACCGCCTTGAGAGGGCGGCGTGCTAGGCCGCTACACAACGGGGGCATGCATCCTGCGACGCGCTGGGCTACCAGGACTCGAACCTAGACTAAATGAACCAGAATCACTCGTGCTGCCAATTACACCATAGCCCATGGTGGTTTAGACCAGTACCCCCGACCGGATTCGAACCGGCGCTACCGCCTTGAGAGGGCGGCGTGCTAGGCCGCTACACAACGGGGGCCCTAGCGATCCTCACCCGGTGGTAGCCGGATGTTGTCACCGCGATGCCATCGGGTGCGACCCTGAGGACTTCGCGGGATGGATCTGTACCCCCGACCGGATTCGAACCGGCGCTACTGCCTTGAGAGGGCAGCGTGCTAGGCCGCTACACAACGGGGGCGTTGCAGATAAGCTCTGCGAGCTGGCCTACCAGGACTCGAACCTAGACTAACTGAACCAGAATCAGTCGTGCTGCCAATTACACCATAGGCCACCAAAACTCAACCCCCGAGCGGGGGTTTTGTTCGGTCTGCGCTTCCGGCTCCCGAGCTTTCTGCCCGCTCCCCTTGGCGCAGGAAGAACATTACCCGAAGGTGGACGGCGCTCCAAAACGGGTATCCCCGCGCAGCAGCGCGGGCAGCTCGTCGAGGCCGGTGATCCGGACCAGCTCCGGGCGGCCGCCGAGCCCGCCGCGATCGAGCCAGATGCCGGTGAGTCCCGCCTCGACGGCGCCGCGGGCGTCGATGTCGGGCTGGTCCCCCACGTACGCCACCTCGGCGGGAGCCAGTCCCATGGCCTCGCAGGCGGCCAGGAAGGCGCCGGCCTCCGGCTTGGAGATGCCGATCTCGACGGCGCACACGACGGCCTCGAAACGGTCCCGCACCCCCAGGGTGCGCAGCTTGCGCTCCTGGTGGCGGAAGCTCGAATTGGACAGGATGCCGTGACGATAGTCATGAGCGAGGAGATCCAGTACGGGCACGGCGTCGGGGAAGAGCGACCACGCCGCCTCGTAGTGCACCACGTGCCGCCCGAACCACTCGTCGGCCTCCGCGTCGGTCATCTCCCGGCCGAGGAAGTCCCGCACCCGGTCGCGCCGCTGCCCCTGGAAGTCGGTGAGGCCGTCGGCGACCCGGGCCCAGTGGACGTCGGTGATCCGCTTCCACGCGACGAGTGCCTCTTCGGCGGTCGCGTACCCGTCGGGCAGGCCCTCGTTCTCCAGATGCCTGCTCATGCCGATCCGGTCGGCGCCCGCGTAGTCGAAGATCGTGTCGTCGATGTCCCAGAGCACGGCGCGGATCGGCATGCCGCCGAGATTACTCGGCGGGGCCAGGCTCGGGAACGGCGCGTCACGTCACGCCACGGGCGCGTCAGGGGACGTCGTGCTCGGAGGGGACGACGAAGAAGTCCGTGACGAAGCAGGTGACGGCCCCGTCCGTGTCGCGCCCGATCCAGGTCGGGTAGGCGCCGTCGCCCCAGCCGGACATGAACGCGACCAGCTGGTGGCCCGTGTCGGGAGCGGTGATCGTGTGCGGGCCGAGGTAGGAGTCGCCGCCCGCGTCGAAGGCGTCCCACAGGGGGCCCTTGTCGCCCGCGCAGTCGGGGAAGGACTCGTCACAGGCCGCGTCGTAGAAGCAGCCGGTGCCGGCGTCGACCCCGTACGCGAAGAACTCGTCGTCGGCCAGCTCCGCCGGGTCCTGGCCGGCCTGGTGGGCGATCTCCCAGGACACGGCGGGTGTCTCCTTGATCACCAACCGGGCGGCGGCGATCCGCAGATGCGGCGGCTCGCCGTCGGCGGGCTCCTCGTGTGCCTCGTTGATCGTGGCGACGGCGCACTCGACGCGGTACCGGCCGGGTGCGACGTCCGCCGTGAACGGCTCGGACTCACCGGTGCCGAGCGCGACAAAGGGGTCGCAGGCCACGACCCTGCCCGTGGGGAGCCACAGTTCACCGGCCGGGACCAGGGACATGGTGCCGCTCTGTCCGCCCTCGTCCTCGAACCGGTTGCCCGGTGTGAAGTGCCAGGAGAAGTCGGGCGCGCGCATGGGCATGAAGGTGTCCCCCAGGGAGCCGTTTTCGTTCGGGATCACCGCGAACACTAGTCCCAGACGCGGACAACGCCTCAGGGGCGGCAGCGGGTTTCGGCGGGGGCGCTCGCCCAGCGAAGCGCCTGGGCGCGGGCGGGCGACGGCCCCGGTCCGGCCGTGGGTCGTGACGCGCGAGCGGCAGTACACCCGGCACCGCCGACGCATGGCCTTGGTGTCGGCGTGGACTTCTCTGCGCTCGGGCTTCCCGCCACTCGCCGCCGCCACAGCGGACGACCGCACGTCAACAGAGCGTTGACCTCTATATGGCGGTGCGTAGTCGCCGTGCCACCAGGCCGCTGAGCAGGCGAGTGCGGTGCGATCCCCTGCGGCCGCCCAGCAACCGCGGAAACCTCCGGGGAGGGCACGTGCACCTTGGCATCACCGGGCCCTTTCACGGCCAGGAGATCATCATCGAAGCAGACGGCACCCCACGCGCATCGGGCTCCGTCGTCCGATGACCTACGGGAAGGGAAGCGGGCATGTCAGACGCAGTCGGTTCCACGGCATGCGAGAAGACTCCCGCCGCCGTCCGCGCGGCGCTTGAGCGTCGTCCGGACTGGCAGCAGGGTTTCGAGCAGGACTTCCTCAAGGCCGCGGCCGATTTCGACCAAGAGGCGACGTGAGAGCGTCTGACGCGTCAGCCCGACCTTGACCTCCAGGCTTCAACAGGCCGCGACCGCAGGCGCTTTGGCCGGAATTGCATCGCTACCGTCCCCGTCCGGCTGGTAAAGATGGAGATCTTGTCGCCCTTCGCGCAGGCGATGGCGACCTGGTCGATGACAGTCGGATCGGCCGAAGACAACACGGGGGTTGTTGTGACGGGGTGGGACATCGCGCCCGGAGGGGTGCAGTCCGTGATCTCGCAGGTGCGGGAAGCGGCTGACGGTATGAACGCCGGGATCAAGCTGTACGGGACGAGTGTGCAGGGGGCGATGGAGTCTGCCGGCATGCTGGCCTTCGGCGAGGGCAGCACCGGGTCAGGCGGCGGGGCCGGCGGGCTGGTGGCTGCGGCGCTGGGGCAGTTCGCCGAGGGGACCGAGGCGGATGTGGCGTTCCTCCCTCTGCGTGCGAGCAATTCGGCGAACGGAGCCGTCGAGGCGACCAACGCGTACATCGCCGGGAATCTCGAGCAGGCGTGGAACGCCCAGCGGCAGGCGATGCTCGCTCCTGATGTGACGGCGCTGTTGCAGGCTGCCCGGAGCAGGGCGGGCGAGAGGTGATCAGCCCCGAGAAGATACCCGTCTTCACCGGTGACCTGCCCGGGCTGGGGCGGGAGATCATCGCGCTGCGGCAGGCGGCGAAGGCGGTCCGCGACGGCGGCGGTGACGTCCACACGCGCTTCCAGAACTTGGCCTCCTCGTACCGGGCTCCGGAGGCCGGGCAGCTGTTCTCGACGACGCAGGCCGTGCAGGAGGGCTCGGGCCGCTTCGCCGACCGGTTGGAGACGGTGGCCGGGGCGCTGGAGACGTACGCGCTCGAGGTCGTCGAGATCGTCAAACAACTGGACCTGCTGCGCTTCCAGGCGACGAGGTTCGTCGAGTCGGTCCGGCACGATGACGGGCCGCTGGGCAACTGGCGCAAGGACCAGGCCAAGGTCGACGAGCATCAGGGGATCTGGGACGGCGTGAACGCGGCGGTCGCCGCGTTCCAGGCGGCCGAGGTCGGCTGCGCCGACAAGATCACCGCGCTGGTGGACGGCACCCGGTGGCACATCAACGACGGCAGCCCCGAGCAGCAGAACGCGTACGGGTTCAGCGCCGAGCAACTGGCCGAAGCCGACTCGCTGCCGTGGGGCCGCCCCGAGCACCGCGAGATCTATCCGTTCGGCATCGACCATCACCTGAAGCAGGCCGGGATCAGCATGTGGGACAACGCCGCAGGCTCGGTCGAGGGACTGATCGACCTCTTCAGCCCCGGCGAGGAGGGTGGCGCCGCCCGCGAGGGGCTGCTCCGGGTGATCGTCGGCGCGGAGGGCTACCTCCTCGACCCGAACGGAGACCGCGACGACATCGCCCCGGCGCAGAAGAAGCTGATGGACGACAGCAAGCCGTACGCGAAGGAGTTCGCCAAGGCGTTCGTCGGCTGGGACGACTGGGGCTCCAATCCCGGCAAGGCCATGGGGACGGTCATCTTCAACGGCCTCACCCTCGGAGCCGGCCCCCTCGGCGCGGCCTCGAAGGCCGGCTCTGCGGCCGGCAAGGCCGGCACGGCCTCCCGCGTCGCGGGCGCCGCGGCCAAGATCGGCGAGGTCCTGGACCCGATCGGCGCGGCGGCCAAGACGGCCGGCGTGGCGGCCCGTGGCCTTCCCAGGGTCGCCGAACTCACCGCAGGGATCCGTGGCGCCACCGACGCGGCGGCGGCCTCGGACGCCGCCTACAGCGTCATCGAATACCCGAACGGCGCGCAGCTCCGCATCCAGGACGGCGAGTTCATCCCCGGCAACAGGGGCGTCCCCGACTCCACACCGGCGCCATCCGAATTGCCAGCCGCCGACCGGACCCCCTCGATCGAGGCGCCACGCAAACAGGAACTGGTGGGCGCGGGCACCCACACGCCTCCCGCCACCGCGCACACGAGCGAGAACCGGCCACCGCAGGCCCATAATGAAGCGCCGCAACGCTCGCCAGGCGGCGAAGAGCGGGCTTCCGGCCCGAACGGCCCTGGCGGTCACGGTTCCGCCTCTCCGGACATCACCGGTGACGCCCCCCACGGCCCTGGTCACCCCGCTGACCCTGTACCGCCAGGTCACGGCGGCGGTGGAAGAGATTCAGCGCAAGGTGGTGAACTTGCTGCGGACCGGCGGCCGGCCCCCGTGAAGGAATGGCAGGCCGCAGATGACATTGTCGGGACAGCCAGAGGGAAGCTTCTCCTGTATCCAAATTACCGACACGAGCTGAGTGGAGTCAGAAGTGGGGCCGTTGACACAAAGAATACCGTGATCCTTCCGGAGGCGCGAGCCAAGGTGCGGCAGGATATAGCCGAGATCGCTGCAGGCCGGGCACAGTTCAATGCCCAATCCCAGCTCTACAGCATCAATGGCAGACGGTATGCCGTTGAACCGAGCGGGCGAATTTTCCCCGTGGACGGCCCGGGGTTCATCGACATGAACCGTATCGAATACAATGCATTGAAGCAGATAATGCGCGCCGACGGAGACATGAGCAAGGTTCAGGTCATGTTCAGCAAAGCTCCACAATTTCGCGATAACCCGGAAGCCGTAAAGAAGGCAATTGACCTGTATAGGAAGTACTACCCATGATCTACGGTTTCCTGGCTACTGGCAGCGGGATCATCGAGGCGATGCCCGAGATTCTCGCTGCGGCGTTTGATGTCCGAATCTCCGAAGTCGACGTTTCGGATTCCTCTGAGCTCGACTCCCGGAATTGGGATGCGCTAGTCACCTGCGAGTATGACCGACTCGACGGTGACTTGAACTGGTCGCTCTCTGTCTATATCATTGATGACCTGAAGAACCAGTTTTCCGAGGAGCAGTTGGCCCTGATTCTCTCGCGAGGCTTGAAAGCTTCTGTGTTCTTCACCTGGGGAGATCGAATTCCTTGGGTCCGCAAGGTTGCTGATCCCGCTGGAGGGCTCACCTTGGCGCGCGTCTCGGAACTCGACCCGCCCCACTCCGGATTCAGAGTCACAGCGACCGAAGCCGCTGTCTCGGAGTTTCCGGACGTACCTGTAATCAACTTTCCGGAAGTCGTCCGAGCCTTCCGCATTCCGACGCCAGTGACTGATCTGGCTATTCCAACTGGATCCACTCAGGAGTTCGAGGTGATTCGCGACCTGTTTGCGAATTGGGAGCGCCTCTGCATTAGAATGCGGAATGGATGGCCGCCGTCCGGTTGGTATTCGGTGGAAATGTATAAAGCGGATTTGGAACTTCGGGATCGAATTGAAACTGAACTGCGAAAAGTTCCCACAGCTGGACGGTCGGCGCTGGAGGAGTGCCTTTCCGTCCTGGATGCCCAATATCGAGAGGTATCCATCGAGGACAGCGGAAATGCCCTCTCGAGGGCTCTGGGCGAGGACGTCGCTACCATGATCAGCCGGTCATGGTACTGGCGTCGACGACCTGCTGCCCTGCCCTGGCAGTGACGTGAACTTGATAGCGGACAGCCACAGCCACCGCCTCATGGATGCGCAGGTCAAGATTGCTCCGCGCATCGCGAGAATGCGGCTCCTGGTTCTGCGACCCCGATGCCACAGGCATCACAAGCGGCCTGGAACTCACGATGCCCTTGGGCGACCCGGGGCCTCCGCAGCAACTGATGGGCAGGCGCCCCGCCTCGTATACCACCACTGGGATCGCCGACCTACAAATCGGCACCGGCACGTGACTGCTTGCGGCACCTGAACAGCCCATGCCGCCCGAGTGAGTCTGTGCCCAGGCTTCCCTGAGCCGTGCACCAACCGGCACACCGGGACCTTTCCCCCGCAGATCTCCCAAGGAATCTCGTGACACAGGACGTCGTCGCCCTCACCCCCACCATGCCCGACGCCCGGAGCGTGCTCGCCGGGCTGTACGCCGGTGGGCCCGGGCTGCGGGTGGGGAGCGGTGGCGATGGGGCCGTCGTCCGCCTGTACGGGCAGGACGGCGGGGCGGTGGCGGCGGTGGAGGTGCCGCTGTTCGTGCAAGTGCCGGGTGAGGTACGGCGGTTGCTGGGCGCCGAGGTAGCAGTCGACGCGCCCGTGTGGTGGACCGAGGTGCGGGCGGCCACCGCAGTCGCGGAAGCGGGACGGCTTGCAGGGTCGGTGGCCGGGCGGCTGACGTCGCTGCTGGGCGGGGCCACATGGCCGGCCGAGGCCGCGCATACCGGTGTGGTGAGCATCCCCGGCACGGACGACGAGAACGGCGACGACGCCGAGCCGTTCGGCGTCGACGTGCTCACCGACCGCGCAGTCGTGATCGTGCAGGACCGGCCCGTGGTCGCGGCGACGACCTGGCTCACCGATCTGCTGCGGACCACTGTCCCGTCGGGGCGCGAGCTCCAGATCGTCACCCCGCCCGGCACCCGCCTGACCTTTCCCCTGCGCACGCTGATGGCCGACGTCCCGGCCCGATGGGTGGTCCGTGACGTTGATCGGGCGTACTACGACGGGCTCACCGGGGCGGTCCTGTCCTGGCATGAGGGCCGCTTCGCGCCGGTCACCGGCACGGACGGCAGCACGCCGATCGCCGACGGCTTCCGTGCCCGGTCCGTCGCGCCGGCGGAGCAGCAACTCCACCTGTCCATCCGCACCACCCACCCCGCCACCGGCGGCCTTCGCCTCGGCGGGGCGCTGGAAGCAGCATGGCGGGCCCTCACCGGAGCGCCGCCCGCGGGATGGTCGACATCCGAGCCCGTCGCCCTGCCCTGGTCGCCCCGGCAGCTGACCGAGTTGGCCCGCAGCCGGGCTCAGCGCTCCAGTCCGACCTGGCTCGTCGCCGTCGGCGCGCCCGGCAGGCCGGCCGTCGCCACCTGCCGTGTCGTCCGTACGCCGGATGGAGTCGAGGAGCACATCTCGCTCGCCGTCGGCCACACACCGGACCGGCCTCCGCTGCTCGACACCCTCCCGGGGCTGGCCGAGACCCTGGCTGTACGCCACGGGCTCGTCTCGGTGCTCACCCACCGGCGCGCGGCCCGCGCCGACCTCACCACCCCGCCCCATCACGAGCCGCTCCAGATCCCGGTCTCGTTCACGCTCGGCCCCGACGCCGTACACGGCATCGGCCGCAGCCACGCCGAATCCGCCCCGTTGCCGCGCCCGACGCGCCTCGGCCCGGCCGCACGTCCCGCGCTGCACTACGCCTTCGGCGACGGCACCGACGCCACGGCCTGGCACCATCTTCAGCGCCTCGACAGGCACTTGAAGTCGCCAAAGGGCTCCACTGACGCAGGTGCGGCCATATCAGGCCGCTGACGGCGGTCGGGCGCTCGCAACGTGTTCAGTTCGCCCGGAATCTCGTCCTACGGCCGTCGGTCCTTCTCCGGAATCAGATGACGAACCAGTGATCAACTATCGGTCTCACCTCGCGCCGCGACTCCATCACGAGGTGGACTCGTCACCTTCGGGCGACTTAGCAGGTGTCACGCGCTCAACGAAGCTCCCACGTCCGGGCACCGTGCGCACCATCCCCTGGTCGGCAAGAAGGGCAATCGCCTTCCGGGCCGTGCCGCGTGCGACTCCGAACTCACCCATGATCTGGCTTTCACTGGGGATGGCTCGTCGCGGCGGGTAGTCGCCCCGCTTGATGCGAGCCACGAGGATCGCGACCAACTGAAGCCACACCGGATCGGGCCCCTCGTAGTCGATCTCCTCGTCAGGGGCGTAGCCCTCGGGAATCTCCGGTTCCATACCACGACCGTAGGCGTGTGGTGACGCGATTACACTTCCGTGTGCGTCCATGGACGTCCCTGTGCGGGCGTGTATAGGCTCGCTGTTCCAAGCCGTAGTGACCCCCGCGACGGGTGGAGCCGTCCGGGGGCATGGCCACCAACTGCAACGGAGTTGATGACGTGAGCATTATCCATGCGCTGCTGCGCTGGGCCCTGGATCTCCTGGCACCCGGCACGGGCAAACGCCGGGCGACCCTGTTCCCGGCGCGCCCCACAACTGCCACCAACCGGTCCGGCGCGCACGGCCCCCACTCCCCCGCTCCCGCCTCTCGGCTCCCGGGACACCGCTCCCCGTACGGCCGCGACGTCCCGCTCGACGGCCACGCGACCGCCCTCGTACGGCCCTACCTCGCGACGCACGAGCGGCAGCGCGCCCAGCATCGCCGACGGCTGACGCTCGTACTCGCGGCGGACTTCGGGATCGACCTGGACCGGCACCTCGTCGGCGCCGAGGGGAGCCCGGCGTGAGCGAGCGGAAGGAACACGACCAGCAGGCGGACGCCCCCGAGCCGCCACGACGGCCCGTGCGCATGTGCGTGCGGTGCCAGGCGGTCACCGAGGACCCGACCGTGGTCTACGAGGTGCACCAGAACACCGGACCGGGCTTCAACGTGTACGCCTGCGAGGCGTGCGCGCCGCTCTTCCCGCCCGCGCCGGACGTGTTCGCGTTCCTGCCTGTACGCCGCCGCCCGGCAGAAGGCGACCGGTGAACGCCGGCACCCCGCCGGAGCCCGGCATGTCCCGCCTGACCATCGAGACGTACCGGGTCACACCGGCCGGGGAGCGGGTCGGCCGGACCCGTCACACGGTCAGAGCCGACCCTGACCGAACGCGGCCCGCCGATTCGGGGCGGTGGCCTCCGTGCCGCTGCGACCGCTGCCAGGCCGATCGCGCGCCGGCCCGGACGACCGAAGTCCGACCATCCCGTCGACACTCGTGGCCGTCGGCTTGACCTCGTGGCCGACTTGCCATGACCGGGCGCCAGACCTGCGACGGGCTGCCTCCGCCGCCGTAGGCGAGGGAGCCCGCAGCACAACGCCTCAGGGGCGGCAGCCGGATCGGCTGCCGCCCCTGAGGGACGCGGGATGCGGGGTTACGCGGCGAGCTTCGTCAGGGCCGCGTCGATGCGGGCCAGCGTCTTGTCCTTGCCCAGGATTTCCAGGGACTCGAAGAGCGGCAGGCCGACCGTGCGGCCGGTGACCGCGACGCGGACCGGGGCCTGGGCCTTGCCGAGCTTCAGGCCGTGCTCCTCGCCGGCGGCCAGGACGGCCTCCTTGAGGGACTCGGGGCTGGTCCAGTCGGCGGCCTCGAGCTTGGCGCGGGCGGTGGTGAGCAGGGCCACCGGGTCGCCCTTCATCGCCTTCGTCCAGGACGCCTCGTCCTCGACGGGCTCGTCCAGGAAGAGGAAGTCGACGTTCGCCGTGATGTCGGAGAGGACCGTCAGCCGGGTCTGCGCGTGCGGGGCGATGGCCTCCCACGCGGCGCGGTCGAAGTTCTCCGGCGCCCAGTTGGCGTGCGGGGCCCGCAGCCACGGCTCGCACGCCTCGGTGAACGCCTTCACGTCGAGCATCCGGATGTGGTCGGCGTTGATCGCCTCGGCCTTCTTGAGGTCGAAGCGGGCCGGGTTGGCGTTGACGTCCGGGAGGTCGAACTTCGCAACCATCTCGGGGACGGTGAAGATGTCCTGGTCGGCGGAGAAGGACCAGCCGAGCAGCGACAGGTAGTTGAGCAGGCCCTCGGGGAGGAAGCCGCGCTCCCGGTAGAGGTTGAGGGACGCCTGCGGGTCGCGCTTGGAGAGCTTCTTGTTGCCCTCGCCCATGACGTACGGCAGGTGTCCGAAGGAGGGGATCTCCTTGGCGACGCCGAGCTCGATCAGCGCCTTGTAGAGCGCGATCTGGCGGGGTGTGGAGGAGAGCAGGTCCTCGCCGCGCAGGACGTGGGTGATCTCCATCAGCGCGTCGTCGACCGGGTTGACCAGCGTGTACAGCGGGGCGCCGTTGGCGCGGACGATGCCGTAGTCCGGGACGTTCTCCGGGGTGAAGGTCAGCTCGCCGCGCACCAGGTCCGTGAAGGTGATCGGCTCCTCGGGCATCTTGAAGCGGACGATCGAGTCGCGGCCCTCGGCGTCGTACGCCGCCTTCTGCTCGGCGCTCAGCGTGCGGCACTTGCCGTCGTAGCCGGACGGCCGGCCGGCGGCGCGGGCGGCGTCGCGGCGTGCCTCGAGCTCCAGGGCGGTGCAGTAGCAGTGGTAGGCGTATCCACCGGCGAGCAGCTTCTGCGCCACGTCCTGGTAGATGTCCATCCGCTGCGACTGGCGGTAGGGGCCGTGCGGGCCGCCGACCTCGGGGCCCTCGTCCCAGTCGAGGCCGAGCCAGCGCATCGAGTCGAGGAGCTGCTCGTACGACTCCTCGGAGTCGCGGGCCGCGTCGGTGTCCTCGATGCGGAAGACCATGGTGCCGCCGGTGTGCCGGGCGTAGGCCCAGTTGAACAGCGCGGTGCGGACCAGGCCCACGTGGGGGTTGCCGGTCGGGGAGGGACAGAAACGTACGCGGACGGAGCCGTTAGCCACGCTTGATCACCTTGTTGGTGAGAGTGCCGATACCTTCGATGGTGACGGCGACCTCGTCGCCGACGTTGATCGGGCCGACCCCCGCGGGGGTGCCCGTGAGGACGACGTCGCCCGGGAGCAGCGTCATGGCCTCGGTGATGTGCACGATCAGGTCCTCGACGGACCGGACCATCTCGCTGGTGCGCCCCAGTTGGCGCTGCTCGCCGTTGACCGTGCACTGGATGGTCACGTCGGCGGGGTCGAGTTCGGTCTCCACCCAGGGGCCGAGCGGGCACGAGGTGTCGAAGCCCTTCGCCCTGGCCCACTGCTTCTCGCGCTCCTGCGCGTCGCGTGCGGTGACGTCGTTGGCGCAGGTGTAGCCGAAGATGACGTCCTTGACGCGTTCGCGCGGCACCTCGCGGCACATACGGCCGATGACGACGGCGAGCTCGGCCTCGTGGTGCAGCTCGTTCGAGAACGAGGGGTACTCGATGGCGTCGCCGGAGCCGATCACCGAGGTGGTGGGCTTGAAGAAGGCGACGGGTACGTCGGAGACCTCGTTGCCGAGCTCCGCCGCGTGCGCCGCGTAGTTGCGGCCGATGGCCACGACCTTGTTGGGCAGCACGGGCGGGAGCAGCCGGACCTTGCTCAGCGGGACCTTGGTGCCGGAGAGCTCGAAGTCGGCGTACGGAATGCCCTTGATGATGTCGAGAACGAGGCCGTCGGGCCCGTCCTCGACCGCGCCGAAGGCGACATTGCCGTCGATGGAGAACCTGGCGATGCGCACGGGTGCTGTCGCCCCTCACTTCACTTGGTCGCTGGCCGGAGACTGACGCTCCAGGCTAACGCGGTGAGGGGACCCTCCTCGTACGCATTGCCGCCGACCGCAGCGAGCGCCTACGTCCGGTTCCCGCCCGGGCACCTCCCTGACGACCGGGCCGCCCCGACGGGCCACACGGGCAACCGGGCCAGTCTCCCAGGACCGCCCACCCCGTGGGTCCACCTTCCCGACCGGGCCGGGCCCGTGAGGCCGCCCGGCCCATGGGTCTCAGCTCACAACCCGGGTCCGCCCCGTGGGCGAGTGAGCCGAAGGGGCGCGCGGCCCGCGGCCGGAGGCCGCTGTGGATACAGCGAAAGGGAGAACGCGCGGAGATCGCGAGGTACGTGGGGGCACCTCCCGGACGGAGTCTGGGAGAGATCGAGCACGATCGACCGTCAGCAGTCGCACAGCGCGCCCCGGTGGGGGTGCCCCCGGCGAAGCCAGGGGGAGAACCGAGCCCCTAATGAGAAACAGGCGCGTCCATGAGGATGGTGCGGCGGGGGTTCGCGGTCTGGGTGGGAAGATCGAGTGAGTGCTCCGGCTGCTCCGGCGTCTGGAGTTCTTCCGCGTTCTCGAGGTGCGCGAGGGTGGTGCGCCGGGGGTTGGCTATGTTGCGGAACATCGTCGTCGTCTTCATGTGTGGTGTCTGACCTTGTCGGGTGCGGCGCCGCGGGAGCAGCGCGGTTGACGGAGTGTCCAGCCTTGTAAAGCGTCAGGCTAAACACCAAATTCCCGTCGAAAGCCTGGAAGACTCAACGATCATCGTGTGAGTTTCCTCACCACAGGCCGGGCAATCCCGGCAATCCGGACTCCCGATCTTCGACCCGGAATCGGGCATTACGCACCTGAAGCCACCATTCCGCTCCTGATCATCGCGACTGGGACACCCCCCACCCCTAAGCGACTCGTAGCGTAAAGTCCGGTTTCTCCGAGAACGGCTTCTACGACTTGTGACCCACTGCTTACACGGTGTCATCCAGGTCACAGCCCGGTACGGGGCCCTTGTTGGAGATCCTGCACTGTGCTGGAATTCCACGGACCGCCGCAGGTTTCAGAGCCGGCGCGCATGGGCGCAACGCAGCGCCGAGTTGCGGCGGGAAAGGGGGAGCAGCGCCGGTCAATCACGACCACCATGGGGCTCGATCCAATGCCCCAAGACGCCGACACCGTCCCGCCGTACAAGCGGAGGGACGCCTGGTCCAGAGGTTGCGACGCTAGTGCAGGGACGTTTCAAGAGGGATGGCATGGGGCGTCCCCAGGCCCACCAGGGCCAAGGGGAAGCTGCATCAGAACAGGAGCCGCGCGGCGGGACCGACCGCGGCGCCTCACCCCAGCACACCCACAACCAGGGACCCACCGCGCCCGGTGACGGCGGTGAACGCTCAGGCCGCACCGGCGCCCGGGCGTCCGGCGGCAAGACGTCCGGTGCGAAGGCGCCCTCCGACACGGCGGGCTCCCCCACCCCGCCGAAGGGCCCCACGGACACCGGTTCGCGAATAGCGCTGCGCAACTGGCGCATCAGCACGCGACTGGTGTCGCTGCTGACGCTGCCGGTCGTCGCGGCGACCACGCTGGGTGGACTCCGTATCAACGAGTCCATGGACGACATGAAGCAGCTGGATCACATGCAGCTGCTCACCAAGATGACGACGGAAGCGACCGAGCTGGCGCACGCGCTCCAGCAGGAGCGCGACCTGTCCGCCGGTCCGCTGGTCAACGGCGCCGTCGAGACCGACTTCAAGGTCTCCGGCCCGCGCACCCAGACCGACCGCGCCCGCAAGGCGTTCCTCGACGCCACCCGCTCGATCCCGAACAAGGACGACGATCAGGCGCTGGAGTCGATCCGCGCCAACGCCAACCAGATCGCGGTCCAGGTCAACAACCTGAAGAACATCAGGAGCAGCGCCTACAAGGGGACGATCCCGAAGTCCCAGACGGTGGAGAGCTACAGCCGTCTGATCGAGTCGCTGCTGAGCCTCTCCGCGGACATGGCGCAGGCCACCAGCAACCCGGAGATGATCAAGCGGACCCGCGCGCTCGCGGCCTTCTCGTCGGCCAAGGAGTACGCGTCGATCCAGCGGGCGATCATCGCCGCGGCCCTGCCCGGCGGGGCCAGTGACTCGAAGGCGCCCACGCTCTCCGAGAACGACCGCCTCTACGGCCAGGCGGCCCTCGAGAACGGCGAGGCGGAGCTCAGGACCTTCGGCTCCATCTACGAGGCCATCGGCGGCGACTCCCAGGAGCTGATGGCTCCGCTGGAGAACGAGAACCCGACGATCACCGCGGCCGAGCAGTACGCGAAGCGGGTCCTGAACACGGAGGGCGCTCTGAAGGAGCTGCCCGATCGTTCCCACCTGGACTGGACCGACGACTACTCGGTCCGCATCAACGCGATGAAGACCATCGAGCAGACGCTGCTCGGCCAGATGGAGTCCGAGGCGCGCAAGCTGCGTGAGGCGTCCCAGCAGGACGCGATCATCAACGGTGCGCTGATCCTCATCGTTCTCGGTGTGTCGCTCGTCGGCGCGTTCGTCGTGGCCCGCTCCATGATCCGCTCGCTGCGGCGGCTGCAGGACACGGCGACCAAGGTCGCCCAGGACCGGCTGCCCGAGCTGGTCAAGCAGCTCTCGGAGTCCGACCCGCAGGACGTCGACACCTCCGTCGAGTCCGTCGGCGTCCACTCGCGCGACGAGATCGGCAAGGTGGCCGCGGCCTTCGACGACGTGCACCGTGAGGCGGTCCGTCTCGCCGCGGAGCAGGCGCTGCTGCGAGGCAACGTCAACGCGATGTTCACCAACCTCTCGCGCCGCAGCCAGGGTCTTATCCAGCGCCAGCTCTCGCTCATCTCCGAGCTGGAGTCGCGCGAGGCCGACCCGGACCAGCTGTCCTCGCTGTTCAAGCTCGACCACCTCGCGACCCGTATGCGCCGGAACGGCGAGAACCTTCTCGTCCTCGCCGGTGAGGAGCCGGGCCGTCGCTGGACGCGCCCCGTGCCGCTGGTCGACGTGCTCCGTGCCGCCGCCTCCGAGGTGGAGCAGTACGAGCGCATCGAGCTGGCCTCGGTGCCCGCCACCGAGGTCGCGGGCCGCGTCGTCAACGACCTCGTGCACCTGCTGGCCGAGCTGCTGGAGAACGCGACGTCGTTCTCCTCGCCGCAGACCAAGGTCCGCGTCACCGGTCACGCGCTGCCCGACGGCCGTGTCCTGGTCGAGATCCACGACACGGGCATCGGCCTCTCCCCGGAGGACCTCGCCGCGATCAACGAGCGGCTCGCGTCCCCGCCCACCGTGGACGTGTCGGTCTCGCGCCGCATGGGTCTGTTCGTGGTCGGCCGCCTGTCGCTGCGGCACGGCATCCGTATCCAGCTGCGTCCGTCCGACTCCGGTGGCACGACCGCGCTGGTCATGCTTCCCGTCGATGTCGCACACGGCGGCAAGAAGGCTCCGGCGAAGCCCGGTGCGGGCGGCCAGGGTGCCGCCCCGCCGGTCGGCGGCGGTACCCCGGCCGGTCTGCCCGGCCGTCCCGGCGCCGCCGGCGGCGGCCGCCCGGGTCTCGGCGGTGGCAACGGCGGCCAGCCCGGCGGTGCCCCCTCCGGCTCGGGCAGTGCGCCCGGCGGTCTGCTCGGCGCCGGTGCGCCGCGCGGTCAGGTGGGTGCCGGTTCGGCGCCTCGTGCCGCGCTGCCCGCCCGCGACGGCGCGGGACGCCCCGTCCAGGCCCAGCAGGGCCAGAACCCGCAGGGACCGGGCCAGTACGGCCAGGGCCGGCCCCCGCAGGGCCAGGGTCAGGGCCGGCACAGCCAGGGCTCGCCGCAGGACCCTTCGCGTCAGGGCGGCAACCTCTTCGGCGCCGGCCCCGCGCAGGGCGGCGCCCCGGCCCGTAACGAGGCCCCGCAGAACGGCTTCCAGAAGAGCGGCCCCGCCGGGGGCGACCGTGACCGGCAGCTGCCGGCGCTCGGTGGTCCGCGCGCGGAGCTGCCCGGTGGGCCGAGTGCCCCGCGGCGCGACGTGCCCGTCCCGCCGCGCCCGCAGACGACGAGCTGGGGCAGCGACCAGGGGTCGCAGCGGCAGCGCCCGTCCGCGGACATGCCGCGCGGTCACGAGGACCACGACAGCGGCCACGGCCCCGGCTCGACGGCCGAGTTCGCGCGGCCCGACTTCAACGCCCCTCCGCCGCGGGCCGACCGTCCGGCCGCGCCGGGGCAGTTCGTACGCCCCGACGTGTACGGCGGTCCGAACCCGGCCGGTCCCGGTCAATACGACCGTCAGGACGCGCAGGACCCGGCGTCCACGGCCCAGTTCGACCGTCCCGGCCTCGGGGCGCCGCAGCCGCCCGCTCCGCAGCGGCGGGACGAGTCCAGCTTCGCGCCGCCGCGTCCGGCGGCCGGGCTGCCCGCTCCGCACCAGCCGGAGGCGCTGCCGCCGGCCGGTCCGGGTGACGGCCGTACCCCGCTGTACGACACACTGGAGACCAACTGGTTCCGTGGTCCGCAGGGGGGCGAACGGCCCGCCGAGCCGCCGCAGGCGCCCCAGGCGCCGGCCGAGCGTCCCGCTCAGCCGATGCCGCAGCGCAGTCCCGCGCCGAACCCGGGGAACCCGGCAGGCGCTTCCCACGCGAGCGGTGCCTGGCGCTCCTCGCCCAATGACGAGTTGGTACGTCAGGCCGAGCGGGTCAAAAAGCCCGCGGCCGGCGGCGTCACCACCTCCGGTCTGCCCCGGCGGGTCCCCCGCGCCAACCTTGTGGCGGGAACCGCTCAGGAGCAGAACCACCAGGCCGGTCCGCAGGTCTCGCGTGCGCCCGATGACGTGCGCGGTCGGCTGACCAATCTCCGCCGAGGTATCCAGCAAGGCCGTCAGCAGAACAGCTCGACGACCGGAAGCTTCGACCTCGGCCCCTCTCACCAGCAGGAGCTTTAGTGAGCCCGATGAGCCAGGCGGCGCAGAATCTGAACTGGTTGATCACCAACTTCGTGGACAACACCCCAGGGGTGTCGCACACGGTGGTGGTCTCCGCCGACGGTCTTCTGCTGGCGATGTCCGAAGGTTTCCCGCGCGACCGCGCCGATCAGCTGGCGGCCGTGGCCTCCGGTCTGACCTCGCTGACCGCGGGGGCGTCCCGGATCTTCGAGGGCGGTCCGGTGAGCCAGACCGTCGTCGAGATGGAACGGGGCTTCCTGTTCCTGATGTCCGTGTCCGACGGGTCCTCGCTGGCCGTGCTCGCGCACCCGGACTGCGACATCGGCCTCGTGGGCTACGAGATGGCTCTCCTGGTCGACCGCGCGGGCAGCGTCCTCACGCCGGACCTGCGCGCCGAGCTCCAGGGAAGCCTGCTCCACTGATCCCCGAGCGCGAGCCGTACCCCACGCAACGGCTCGCCGTCCGCCACCGCACCGTCCCAGCACGGCCGCCCACGGCCCCCCACCGGCCCAACCAGACGGCACAGCCGACCACTTGCTGTCACGCCCGGAGGATTCATGACCCCGCCACCCGCCTCTCACGATCCGTACGGCACGTCGGTAGACGCGTACGGGGACGAGGGCGACCAGCCGCTGGTGCGTCCGTACGCCATGACCGGCGGACGGACCCGGCCGCGCTACCAGCTCGCCATAGAGGCGCTGGTCAGCACCACGGCCGACCCGGCTCTGCTCGCCGGGTTGCTTCCAGAGCACCAGCGGATCTGCCATCTGTGCCGGGAGGTCAAGTCCGTCGCCGAGATCTCGGCGCTGCTGTCGATGCCGCTCGGTGTCGCGCGGATCCTCGTCGCGGACCTGGCGGAGGCCGGCATGGTGGCCATTCACCAGCCGGGCAACGGAGAGGCCGGCGGAACGCCGGATGTGACACTGCTCGAAAGGGTGCTCAGTGGACTTCGCAAGCTCTAGCGGCGGTGCTGCCCGCTCAACCACCAGCGCGAAGATCGTGGTGGCGGGCGGCTTCGGCGTGGGCAAGACCACGTTCGTCGGCGCCGTCTCGGAGATCAACCCGCTGCGTACCGAAGCCGTCATGACCTCCGCCTCCGCGGGCATCGACGACCTCACCCACACCGGCGACAAGACGACCACCACCGTCGCCATGGACTTCGGCCGCATCACGCTCGACCAGGACCTCATCCTCTACCTGTTCGGCACCCCCGGACAGGACCGCTTCTGGTTCATGTGGGACGACCTCGTCCGCGGCGCCATCGGCGCCGTCGTCCTCGTCGACACCCGACGCCTCGCCGACTGCTTCCCCGCAGTCGACTACTTCGAAAACTCAGGACTCCCCTTCGTCATCGCCCTCAACGGCTTCGACGGACACCAGCCCTACAACCCCGAAGAAGTCCGCGAAGCACTCCAGATCGGACCCGACGCCCCCATCATCACCACCGACGCACGCCACCGCGCCGACGCCAAGAGCGCCCTCATCACCCTCGTCGAACACGCACTCATGGCCCGGCTCAAGTAGTTTGGCCAAGTAGACAGCGCAATACGGCGGTTGTCGTAGTTGACGCTGGGGCGGGCTGTGTCTTTTGACACGGCCCGCCTCCGTGTTCATAACATTTCGACAGAGAATTCCGGCGCAATGGACACCCGCCGCACACGCGCGGTACCACTGCGCTCACTTGAGCCTCGCCTTTTGACGGGGCTCGTTCTTTATGCCCGTTTTATGAGGGGCATGGGCCACTCGGAATCACTCATTCCGAGTGTTTGGATTGGAGCCGCTCGACGTGCTGGAATTCCTCGAACTGCCGAGTAGTACGGCTCTGAACGAAACACGGCACAGCGTAGGTGCCGACGCCGAGAGGTTGTTGGTCGAGTGAGGCGAAGCAATACGAGCTCCGCAGAGCAACAGGCACGGGGCAACTTCACCCCGCCGCCGCGCACCGTGGCGTCGCCTGCGGACGCGGTGGGAGCTTCCGGCACGTCCCCGGCCGTCGGCGGTTCCAGCGGTGAGTCAAGCCGTCTGTCCCCGCGCAACTGGCGGGTGCCCACCCGACTGAACGCGATCCTCCTCATACCCGTGATCGTCGGGCTGATGATGGGCGGCTTCCAGGTCAAGCAGTCGATCGACACCTGGAGCGAGGCGCAGGACGCGGAGAAGACGGCGCTGATCGTGCGCGCCGCCGCCGAGTACGGCCAGGCCCTCCTCAACGAGCGCGACCTGACCGCCCAGCCCCTGCTGCTGGCCACCAGCGAGGACGACCGCCAGGCCTCGGCCGTCACGGACGCCTACAAGAACACCGACGCGGCCCGGGTCAAGTTCGACGAGGCCATCGAGGACATGCCCGACGGGCAGGGCCTCGAGCGTCGTCTCCAGCTGTTCAAGCAGGAGGAGCCGAAGCTCGCCGATCTGCGCAAGGCGGCCTACACCAAGGCCCTCGACCCGGTGAAGACCGAAGAGGGCTACGTCCAGATCCAGCACGTGCTGATGGAGTTCGCCAACGAGCTCGGCCTCGGCACCGGCAACGTCACCAGCTACGGCCGTACCGTCTACGCGGTCCAGCTCGCCAAGGCCGCCGCCTCGCTCCAGCGCTCGATCGGTATGCACCTGCTGCTGCGGCCGAGCAAGGACGAGAAGGTCCTCGAGAAGCAGACGATCGCCTTCAACTCGTACAACTACCTCGAGCAGATCGCGATCGGCGAGTACGTCTCCGGCGGTACGGAGGCCGACACCGAGCGGCTCAAGGAAGTCATGACGGGCAAGGCCACCGAGGGCGGCAAGCGGCTGGCGGCCGCCGGCCTGAACCCGCCCAAGGGCGCCGACGGCTCCGTCTTCACCGGCATGGCGACCGCGATCGGCTCCGGCACGGCCCCCGAGAAGCTGGCGGAGCGGGACGTCACCCCCGAGACCTGGATGGGCGCCGCCACCGCGAAGTTCGACGGCTACACGGAGATCGAGAACGATCTCGTGGACCGGGCCGTGACAGAGGCCGCCCAGATCTCCGACGACGCCCGCAACGACGCCATCACCACCGGCGCCATCGTCGTCGTCGCGCTGCTCGCCGCCTTCATCCTGGCCGGCCTCATGGCCCGCCAGATGAGCCGCTCGATGCGCCAGCTGCGCACCGCCGCCTTCAGCATCGCCGAGCAGCGGCTGCCGATGCTCGTCGACCAGCTCTCCCGCACCGAGCCGGGCCGGGTCGACACCCGTGTCCAGCCCATCCCGATCAACACCCAGGACGAGATCGGCGAGGTCGCCCGCGCCTTCGACCAGGTGCACCGCGAGGCCGTCCGGCTCGCCGCCGAGCAGGCCATGCTCCGGGGCAACGTCAACGCGATCTTCACCAACCTGTCCCAGCGCAACCAGTCGCTGATCGAGGGCCAGCTGACCCTGATCACCGACCTGGAGAACAACGAGGCCGACCCGGACCAGCTGGAGAACCTTTTCAAGCTGGACCACCTGGCGACCCGTATGCGCCGCAACGGCGAGAACCTCCTCATCCTCGCCGGCGAGGAGCCCGGCCGCCGCTGGAACCAACCGGTGCCGCTGGTCGACGTGCTGCGCGCCGCCTCCTCCGAGGTGGAGTCCTACGAGCGCATCGAGCTCACCGGCGTACCGGAGACCGAGATCCACGGCCAGGCCGTGACCGACCTCGTGCACCTGCTCGCCGAGCTGCTGGAGAACGCCACCACGTTCTCCTCGCCGCAGACCAAGGTCCGCGTCACCGCGACCCGGCTGCCCGACGGCCGCGTGATGGTCGAGATCCACGACAAGGGCATCGGCCTCACCGCCGAGGACTTCGCGGACATCAACCACAAGCTGGCCAACCCGCCGACCGTGGACGCCGCGGTCTCCCAGCGCATGGGCCTGTTCGTGGTCGGCCGGCTGGCCGACCGGCACGGCATCCGCGTCCAGCTGCGCCCCTCCGGCGAACAGGCCGGCACCACCTCGCTGGTCATGCTCCCCGACGCCATCACCCACGGTGGCGGTGGCGAGGCGCTGCCCGAGGACGACTTCACGGTCTCGCAGATCATCCCGGAGCAGCAGGCGTACGAGCCGCCGACCTTCGAGGCGGCCCCGATGCGCACGGCGGCGGAGCTCGGCTTCGACGACTCGCGCTACGAGCAGCCCTCAGAGGACGCCTCGCAGCTCGACCCCGTGGGCCGCTCCCTGATGCGCGAGGAGCGCCGTGCGGCCCTGGAGGCCCAGGCACAGGGCGGCGAGCGGCCGCTGTACCGGGACGAGACGTCCTACGACCGGCAGGAGTCCCCGCAGCAGCCGCAGCAGGAGTACGGCTCCGGGTACGGCCAGGGCTACGCGCAGGACCAGCAGCCGGGGTACGACCAGAACCAGCAGCCGGGGTACGACCAGTACCAGGGCGGCTACCAGGAGGCGTACCCGCCGGCAGCCGGCGGCTACCCGGAGCACAGCGGCGGCCAGGACGGCCAGAGCGCATATGCGGAAGCCACATACCAGGAGCCGCAGAGCACCGAGCCGCAGTACGACGGCCAGTACAACACCCAGTCCCAGCAGGGAGGGTGGCCCGATCAGAGCAACTATCAGGACACGTACGAGCCGGAGTACCGGACCGAAGCGGAATCTTCGCCCGGCGCTCCCGCGAACGGCTCGGAACGCGTAGGCTTCGACCGTCCGGGACCGTCTCCGAGCAGCAGTCACGCGCTGACGGATGCGGGCCTCCCGCGGCGTGGCAGCAGCCAGGCGCCGTCGGCACAGCAGTCGCAGCAGCAGCCTCAGCAGTCGCAGTGGCAGCAGCAGGCCCCCGAGCCGGCTCCGTCCGCGGAGCAGAACGGGCAGGCCGCGGAAGGCAGCGGCGGCGACGCGGGCGGCCTCGGCGGCGGCGACGCGGGCTCCGAGCCCGACTCCTGGCGTTCGGCGAACGACGAGCGCTGGCAGCGGGCGGAGAAGCTCCGCGACCCGAAGGCGGGCGGGGTCACCTCGTCCGGTCTTCCCCGGCGGGTGCCCAAGGCCAACCTGATCGAGGGCACGGCCGAGCAGACCCCGCAGGGCGGCCCACAGGTCTCCCGTGCCCCTGAGGACGTGCGCGGCAGGTTGAGCAACCTGCGGCGCGGTGTCCAGCAGGGACGCAGCGCGGGAACGGACACGAACGGACCGGGCCGCGGCCCGGGCAGTACCTACAACCAGGAGCGTTAGTGTGAGCCCGATGAGCCAGGCGGCGCAGAATCTGAACTGGTTGATCACCAACTTCGTGGACAACACCCCCGGGGTGTCCCACACCGTGGTGGTCTCCGCCGACGGACTCCTGCTGGCGATGTCCGAAGGTTTCCCGCGCGACCGCGCCGATCAGCTGGCGGCCGTGGCCTCCGGTCTGACCTCGCTGACCGCGGGAGCGTCCCGGATCTTCGAAGGCGGCGCCGTCAATCAGACGGTGGTGGAGATGGAGCGCGGCTTCCTCTTCATCATGTCCATCTCCGACGGCTCCTCGCTGGCCGTCCTGGCCCACCCCGAGGCCGACATCGGCCTCGTGGGCTACGAGATGGCCCTCCTGGTCGACCGTGCCGGCAGCGTCCTCACCCCGGACCTGCGCGCGGAGCTCCAGGGAAGCCTGCTCAACTGAGCACTCGTGCTTCTTGATCAGTAGACAGACAGTGCGTTTCACGCCACCGCACCGCTAAGGTGCGGTGGCGCGGGCTCCACAGGGACAGGAACCGGCGGCAGGCAGTCGGAGGAGGAAATCGTGGCAACACCCCCAGGCGGGCGCCCTTACGAGGGCGGTCATCAGCCGTACGGTGAGCGCACAGACAACGGCTTCAACTTTCCTCCGGCACCCGGCAGAGGCGGCTCCCAGCAGCCCTACCAGCAGCCGCAGTCGCCGTACCAGCCGTCCTACGACCCCTCGTACGGTCAGCAGCAGCCGGGGCCGCAGGGCCCCGGCGGACAGCACAGGAACCGGCCGGGCGCGCCGCGGCGGGCCCAGGAGTCCTCCAACGCGTCGTCCGGC
The DNA here is from genome assembly GCF_053591995.1 of Streptomyces sp. NPDC002835. Taxonomy (NCBI): domain Bacteria; kingdom Bacillati; phylum Actinomycetota; class Actinomycetes; order Kitasatosporales; family Streptomycetaceae; genus Streptomyces; species Streptomyces sp. NPDC002835. The sequence goes on from NZ_JBSFUW010000012.1 coordinate 214,282, forward strand.
GGTTCCGGCCGGCACAACCCGCTGGTCCGTCCGTACGCCATGACCGGCGGCCGGACCCGGCCGCGATACCAGCTCGCCATCGAGGCGCTGGTCAGTACGACGGCCGATCCGTCAAGGCTGCAGGGGCAGTTGCCCGAGCACCAGCGGATCTGCCGGCTGTGTTTCGAGATCAAGTCGGTGGCTGAGATCTCGGCACTTCTCTCCATCCCCCTCGGCGTTGCCCGGATCCTCGTCGCCGACCTGGCGGAGGCCGGACTTGTCGCCATTCATCAGCCCGGCGGCGACGAGTCCGCCGGCGGCCAGCCAGATGTGACACTGCTCGAAAGGGTGCTCAGTGGACTTCGCAAGCTCTAGCGGCGGTGCTGCCCGCTCAACCACCAGCGCGAAGATCGTGGTGGCGGGCGGCTTCGGCGTGGGCAAGACCACGTTCGTCGGCGCCGTCTCGGAGATCAACCCGCTGCGTACCGAAGCCGTCATGACCTCCGCCTCCGCGGGCATCGACGACCTCACCCACACCGGCGACAAGACGACCACCACCGTCGCCATGGACTTCGGCCGCATCACGCTCGACCAGGACCTCATCCTCTACCTGTTCGGCACCCCCGGACAGGACCGCTTCTGGTTCATGTGGGACGACCTCGTCCGCGGCGCCATCGGCGCCGTCGTCCTCGTCGACACCCGACGCCTCGCCGACTGCTTCCCCGCAGTCGACTACTTCGAAAACTCAGGACTCCCCTTCGTCATCGCCCTCAACGGCTTCGACGGACACCAGCCCTACAACCCCGAAGAAGTCCGCGAAGCCCTCCAGATCGGACCCGACACCCCGATCATCACCACCGACGCACGCCACCGCGCCGACGCCAAGAGCGCCCTCATCACCCTCGTCGAACACGCACTCATGGCCCGCCTGCGGTAGCCGACGGGGTTCCCTGTCCCCCCTGGCGACGCGGCCCCCGTGGGCTCCCCTGTGGAGCCCACGGGGGCTTTCCGTTGCCCTGGGGGCGGGCGTGTGGTCCGGGGCCGCGCTGTTTCGGGGCCGCTGCGCGGGCTTGTTCCCCTCACCGCCCCTTCCCGCAACCCGGGGGCTCTGCCCCCGGACCCCCGCGCCTCAAACGCCGGCGGGGCTGTATTTCGCTGCGCGAAATCAGCCCGTCCGGCGATTGAGGACACCGCGCGAAGCGCGGTACCGGGTCCGGGCGGAGCCTGGTTACGGGAAGGGGCGGGGAGGGGACAAGTCCACCGCAGGCGCGAACGCGGGCGCGCAGAGCGGGGGTTGGCGGGGCGCCCGCATGCGTGAGGCCCCGCACACGGTCGTGTGCGGGGCCTCACGGGGTCGGGGCGTCAGCCCTGCCAGCTGTGGGAGGGCTGGAAGCCGCGCTGGCGCTCCAGGCGGCGCCAGCCGGCCGTGGTGCGGCCGCGGTGGGCCGGGGCCGTGTCGGGCCGGGCGGCCGCGCGGGCCATCAGGACCGCGGTGATGGCGGCCAGTTCCTCGGGATCGGCCTGGCCCTTCTCGACGCGGAGGAGGGAGGAGGGGTCGGTAGGAGTGCTCATGGTCGGGCTCCAGTCCAGTCGCAGGGTTACTGCGGGGGGTTGCCGTGCTTGCGGGACGGCAGGTCGGCGTGCTTGGTGCGCAGCATCGCCAGCGAGGCGATGAGGACCGACCGGGTCTCGGCCGGGTCGATGACGTCGTCGACCAGGCCGCGCTCCGCGGCGTAGTACGGGTGCATGAGTTCGGCCTTGTACTCCTTGACCATGCGCGTGCGCATCGCGTCGGGGTCCTCGGCGTCGGCGATCTGGCGGCGGAAGATGACGTTCGCCGCGCCCTCCGCGCCCATGACCGCGATCTCGTTCGTCGGCCAGGCGTAGGTGAGGTCCGCACCGATGGACTGGGAGTCCATGACGATGTAGGCGCCGCCGTACGCCTTGCGCAGGATCAGCGAGATACGGGGGACGGTGGCGTTGCAGTACGCGTACAGGAGCTTGGCGCCGTGGCGGATGATGCCGCCGTGCTCCTGGTCGACGCCGGGCAGGAAGCCGGGCACGTCGAGCAGGGTGAGGATCGGGATGTTGAACGCGTCGCACATCTGCACGAAGCGGGCGGCCTTCTCGGACGCCTCGATGTCGAGCACGCCGGCGAGGGACTGCGGCTGGTTGGCGACGATGCCGACGACCTGGCCGTCGAGGCGGGCGAAGGCGCAGATGATGTTGCGGGCCCAGCGCTCGTGGACCTCGAGGTACTCGCCGTCGTCGACGAGCTCCTCGATCACCTTGGCCATGTCGTAGGGCCGGTTGCCGTCGGCGGGGACCAGGTCGAGCAGCACGTCCGAGCGGCGGTCCGCCGGGTCGTCACAGGAGACCGTGGGCGGGTTCTCGCGGTTGTTCGAGGGGAGCATCGACAGGAGGAAGCGGACCTCCGCGATGCAGGTCTCCTCGTCGTCGTACGCGAAGTGCGCCACACCGCTCGTCTCGGCGTGTACGTCGGCGCCGCCCAGGCCGTTCTGGGTGATCTCCTCGCCGGTGACCGCCTTGACCACGTCCGGACCGGTGATGAACATCTGCGACGTCTCACGGACCATGAACACGAAGTCCGTGAGCGCGGGGCTGTAGGCCGCGCCGCCCGCGCACGGGCCCAGCATCACGCTGATCTGCGGGATCACACCCGAAGCCCGGGTGTTGCGCTGGAAGATCCCGCCGTAACCGGCCAGCGCGCTGACGCCCTCCTGGATCCGGGCGCCCGCACCGTCGTTCAGCGACACCAACGGCGCACCCGCCGCGATCGCCATGTCCATGATCTTGTGGATCTTGGTGGCGTGCGCCTCGCCCAGCGCACCGCCGAAGATCCGGAAGTCGTGCG